>DUNQ01000005.1 GCA_012839325.1 Candidatus Cloacimonadota bacterium | reverse complement strand
GATCGCCATAGGCGCCGATGCCTTTGAGTCCGTAAGTGATGGTTTCGCGCAGGCTGCGAACGTCTTCATTCTCTGTTTTGAGAACGCCGACTTTTGCGGCAAAATCTGCATATTCATCTTTAGAAATTTCGAAGTGAACTGCTTCGGGGAATGCTTTGCAGATTGCTTCATCTTTGATGATTTCGCAAAGCTCTTTCTTGCGGATGTCTCTGAGTTCGATAGTTTTATCGATTAGCGCAGTGATTACATCTTCAGACCAGTTAGCGTTTGTGATGGTGGTAAAAAGACCCTGCATGGCAAAAATGCTGTCTTCAGGGTAGTATTTACCGTTTTCATTGAGTTTGTGGGATACCCACGCCAAGCCTCTGAGGCTATAGATCAAAAGGTCCATAAGATTGGCGAGACTATCCTGTTTTCCACATACACCGCGAACGGTGCAGCCCAAGTTGCGGGCGGTTTCCTGACATTGATAACAAAACATACTCATTGTATATTCCTCCTTAAAGTGTTATGGTTTAGGCATTTTAATTACGAGGATGCGAAGTAGCGTATCCCCGTTATTTGTGACAGCGTGCGGGATGTCTTTGGGGCTATCCACGATGGTTCCGGCGGGGAAGCTTTCGGTTTCATCGCCGATGTGGAAGGTTGCGGTTCCTTCTACTACGAAGAATGCGACATTGACGGGTGTTTTGTGTGCTTTGAGATGAGCACCTGGCTCGAATTGGATGTGAACGATCTCACCTTCAGGCTGAGTATATAGCTTGGTTCCGATCATTCCGTTTACGTTCAATACGGGCGGGATATCTTTGTAATATCTGCTTTCCATTTTTATTTCTCCTTAGATTATATTCCCTTGGGGATCAATCACATAGATCTTTACAAAGTGCATCTTTCCGGCGCGCTCCAAAGCCTTTTGCAAGATGAATTCCACTCCGCCGCAGCAGGGGACTTCCATGCGCAATGCAGTCACGCTTTTGATATTGTGCAATTTAAAAATCTGTGCGAGTTTGTCAATATATCTTTCTACATCCATGTCCAATTTTGGGCAGAATGTGAGTACTATCTTATCTTTTAAGAAGCGACGATGAAAATCTCCATAGGCGTAAGGCACGCAATCTGCGGAGATTAAGAGATCGGCGTCATCAAAATAACTGGCGGCAGGATTGATGAGCGCGAGTTGTACTGGCCACTGACCGAGCTCGGATCTTACCACGCCTTCCACGGGGGCGCAATTGCCTGCGGGCTCAATCTTTTTGGCATGTGTGCCACTGCATCCGCAAGCCATGGTCTCTTCTTGGGTTAGTTCATCGATATCGTATCCGTTCTTTTTCAAAATCTCTATGGCTTCGTTATAAAATCCGGTTTCACCATAGTCAAGGAGGTGTTTGAGGTGAGCCTTGATGGTGTTTATGCCGGCAGCCATGATGTTTTCCATCACTATTGCTTCGTTGTAGGGTTCGGCTTCGCGCATCTCTGTGCTGATCGCACCCTGTGGACAATCCCCGATGCAGGCGCCAAGTCCATCGCAAAAGAGATCGCTCACCAAGCGGGCTTTGCCGTCGATAATCTGTAGTGCGCCTTCGGGACATCCCGGAATGCAAAGACCGCATCCGTCGCACAATTCTTCATCGATTTTAATAATCTGACGTATCATCGTTTTACCTCTATTAGTTTTTTTATTGTGTTAAAAAGTGATTTGCCTTCGAGTTCGAGATCAAAGGCGTGTTTGCTGAGGTTCCATTGCGTGACGAGCATGCGCATGGAGCCAACTATCATTCTGAAAATGTTCATGGGATTGAGATCGGAGCGGATCTCGCCAAGCTTTTGACCTTGCATGATATAGCCCATGATCTGATCGCGGTGAATGTGCATGATGGAGAGCAGATATTCTTCAAAGGTGTGGTCGTTTTTGAAGAGCTCTTCGCTGAACATCACCATCGCCAGTTCGGGATCTTCACGGAACATTTCGTAGCGGTTCATCACGAAATAGCGGATCTTTTCCATGGGGGAGAGGTCTTTGGAATCTATGGTGGAAATAACGCGGCAGGAAATGTCTTCAAAATAGCGGAGTATCATGACGATGAGCTCTTTTTTGCTGTCGAAATGACGATATAAGGCGGCGTCGCTGACACCGAGCTCGGCGGCGATATTCTTTGTGGTCAGGTTTTCATAACCTTCGCGGGCGATGAGCCCTATCGCGGCTTGCATGATCTCCATCTGTCTTTTGGTCATTTCCATTATCGGTCTTTCCTTGTGTTTTACTAAGCGTAAGTAAGCGCATACTAACCAAGATAAGTGGAAAGCTTTTCTTGGCAAGTAAAATCTTTATATATCTTTGGGAGACAGATGGTTGAAATATCCTATTAAACTAATATGCAATAGCTTAGAATGGGTGAAAATAATTTGTAAATGTAGTGCTTTTGTTCTTTTGACAATGCTTTGGAAAGCAGATATGAAAGCCGCGTGATATTTCTTGACATTAATCGGCATCTATTATATTGTGGAACTGTAAAACAAGGAAAGTGGAAGCAAAGAATGGATGAAAAAAGAGATGATGAAATATCAAAAGACACACTAAAATATCTGCTAAAGAAAAACGCCATTTTGTTTTGGTCGGTTTCACCAGAGAAGATAGAAGATCTGCCTTTGGAATCCCTGGTGGAGGCTGTGCTTAATTATGGCAACATGGAACAGTTGCGAGAGCTATTCTCTGAAGTCGGTGAGGAGAGGGTTGCAGCCATTTTTCGGGAGCAAATCAAAAGAGCTCGTAAGGTCTATTTACCTATGGTTGAAAACTACTTTAGACTGTATTTTGATAAATATGTATCCTGAAATATTAAAAACTGATCAGGCAAGATTGCTGCCCCTTATAAAAGCTTTCAAGTCGGGCTTTTATCTCGTAGGCGGAACGGCGATCGCATTGCACATCGGGCACAGGTATTCCTTGGATTTCGATCTGTTTTCAAATGAGGAAATTCATGTAGGACGGATAAAGAGCAAGCTGAGGAGATTGGGGTATTCTATACAACACATATTGTATGAAGATCGCTCACAGCTAAATTGCGTGATTGACTCCGTAAAGCTTACCTTTTACCATTTTCCATATCATATTGAGGCATCATCTTGTTTTGATGGTTGGATCAATATGCCGGATTTGCTGACATTAGGCGCCATGAAAGTTTTCGCTTTGGGCGGAATAGGGAAGTGGAAAGACTATGTTGATCTGTATCACATTTTCAAAGACCACCATTCTTTAAGTGAGGTTTGTGAGCGGGCAAAGTCGGTTTTCGGCAATGCTTTCAATGAAAAGCTCTTTAGGCAGCAATTGGCATATTATGATGATATCAGCTTTGAAGAGGAAGTTGAATATCTTGGGGAAAAGATTGAGCGAAAGGATGTGAAAAGTTTTCTTACAGAGCTTGCGCTAAAAAGCATGAGAGGCGAATAAAAGCCCTGTTTAAACGATAATACAATTATTGGACTTGCAAAAAAGTGCTTGACCGAGTTTCCCGCGCCTCTTTTCATCGGGCAGATAAGAAAAAGATAAACAAGGACGGATGATGAGAAGAGGAAAGCTGATAGATGTCGATTGCCGCTGTGGTTATAGGCTATTCCGCTATTACAAAGCGGGGAAGGGGAGGCTGATCAAATGCATGATAGAGCGTATTCACGAAGACTATGTGGGCTTAAAAGGCGCCGAGACCTTTTCGCGTCCTGAATGTCCTTCCTGCAAAAAAGAACTGGGCATTGTAATGATGATACGCGGCAGGCCTACGCTCAAGCTGAATCAGGGGACGATTAAGAGCATCAGGATTTAAAGATTCTGCTTTTTGGGCTTATATCTATCTGCTCAAATTAAAATATAGGTAGCTTATTATATCACTTTACTTTAAAACACCAAAAATGCGTTGACAAATATTTGACTTTTATTATCTTAGAAAAAAACAAATGGGAGGTAAAAAATCATGCGCAAGCTATACTTTGTTTTGTTATTGATGCTTGTCTTGCTGTCTGCGTGTAATGACAAGTTATTAGAACCCAAAAACATAGCTGTGGAATCCCCTGAAACTGCCCCTCTTTTTCAGCGTGAACTATATGTTGATGCATCCGGCAGCTTCAGCCCCGGTTATCGTTCCAGAATCATTCGCCCCGAAAGCGTAGACCTGCAATGGGCAAAAAGCAATGATGCCAATTTCGCTTATTATCAGCTCTATCGCGGAAATGTGAAGATCGCAAAAATATCTGATAGGGATACAATAAACTATCTCGATGAAGGATTAAGAGAAGACAGACATTACAAATATTCTGTGATTACGGTTCTCAAAAATCGCTTTAGCAAATCAGATACTCTAACAATCAAAACTCCGTCATTAGCCCCGCCGGAAGTAAGTTATCGTATAAGCCATGAAGGGCATGTGATGCTATCTTGGATAGATCGTTGTGAAGTTCCCGGTTATTTCGAGATCTTTCGAAGCGGTGCTTATATAGGCAGGGTTGAGGAATATCTCGGCAAAAGCGGTGATCATATCTATAGTTTTACTGATTCTGCTTCCCAGATGAATGACTATTATAATTACAGAGTAAGTAAGGTGACCTTAGAAAATGTGCCGGTGGACACCTATGAAGGCATCAGGGTTGTTTATACTTTGGATAGCCCTATCTTATACGAACTTGAGTTCGCATCGGAAGACAAAGATGTGAGATTGACATGGCGAGATAGAAGCACGGGCAATACCGGTTATAGGGTATATCGCCAAAAAGAAGGCGATGATGAATTCACTATAATACACACGATAAATGATCCCTTTGAAGAGGAATATATCGATACAAGTGATTTGTCTGTGAGAAATACTTACCATTATTACGTTGTTGGGATAGACAGTGGTCAGGCGCCTATCGCCGAGAGTCCGCCATCCGATATTCAAAGCATAGATATTTGGGGCGTCGAAACTTGGAGGCTGGCATTAAAGGACTCTTTTGGGGACGGTTGGCGCGGGAACTGGATATCGCTTAGAGTAAATGAAGTGCCTGTTTTTGTCCGTATAGCTTTAGAAGATGGTTACGGACTTGAATATCATGATTTTGAGGTAGAAAATGGTGATGTAGTCAAGGTTACTTATCATCATCAAGCGGATTTTGCGAATGAAAATTATTATGCCATCTTAGATCATTATGATAATATAGTTGTAGAATCAGGCGGTACATGGGCACAGCCCGGAATCAGCGTACCGGAAAGCATAGAATTCACTGTAGATTTTAGTAGTAGAACGGCGCAAGCTACAGCCCCTCAAAGGAGTTCAAAATGAGACGCATAATACTTTGTCTTTCGATAATCTTGATCACTTCCCTTGCCTTTGCTCAAAACTTTAATTCTTTTAGGAATCTATCCACGGGCGGAGCTTTGCAGGGTGAAGTGGAAAAAGCCTTTGATCCCGTTGATTTATATAGTTTAAATGGAATACATTTGTTCAGCGGCTTGAGCAATCTCTCTGCCAATGACAAGATATTTGCAAACGACGGGGAAAGTTATTTCCTTCTTGGGGCTGCATCGGATAAGGTCTTTATCAAAAACCTGAAAGGCTCATTGTTTTTTAAGTTCAGTGATGTTCAAAGCCCGAAAGCGATTACATACAATCCCGGAATCGGCACCACTCCTCTCACGGGCGAAGGTCAGGTTCATAGCAAATGGGAAATGTATAAAGATACAAATAATAACGACCTATATGATCGCTATGAATCTAAGACTATGACGCTCAAAAATAGTGAAGAAAAACAGAAGATGGATTTGTTTTTGGTGCTTTCTCATAAACTGAGAGATGATCTTGTGATGGGTTATAGATTTGGCTATATCAATGCCGGCGAGAGCAAAAATGCCGCCAGGCAAGAGATGCAACTTGCCGATATGGATTCACATAGCTACGATATCGTCACAATCCTGAAAAACCTTCAAGATTTCGATCCCATCATCAGCCAATATGAAAAAACAAATCGTGAAAAAGGTGATTTTTCTACCGAGAATACGAGTAATAAAATTCAAAATCAAATTGCCGCTATGTTAGACCGCGAAAAATGGGACTTATCTATCTATCTTAGAAATGAATATGGTACTGATAAGGATATCACAGATGATAAGGCAAGCTCCTATGAAGAAGAATTGTCAGCCGATTATTACATAGATAAAAACGAAAACTTTATATTGAAAGATGAGTATAAGGGCATGATAAATCAGCTGTTTGGACGCTTCAGATATAAGTTCCTAGAAACTAAAAGATTTAGGTATCCCGGAAATCTGGCCTTAGGGCTTGGCTTTAGGCATAGCTTTTTTAAGTCAAACTATACAGAAGACACGATTTATGAACATGACGACATAGATTTCTTGGACGATAGATATACGAGGCTTGCAACAGATAAATATTCCTATGATGCAGATGCAAAGGGCTTGGGCTTCATGGGGAGTGTGGTGCTGAGCTATCCGCTGAACGAGCGTACAATGCTCGGCATGGGTTTGTTGTGCGATATAAACAAGGTAAAACGTGAAGGAGATTACTCATTCAGCTTCGAAGCGGAGACTTCTTCTTTTACGGATGTGAGTGATTGGCAAAATACCTCTACGGCCTATCAGTATGAAAAAGGCGATATCACTCTCGAAGATATTAGCAGCACGCTTTCAGTTCCTGTAGGACTGGAATATTGGTTCACAAATAATATGAAATGGGCGATGCGCTTCGGCTCTATGTTTAAGAGGACAATGAAGATAGAAAAAAGCTTGCATGAACCCACCCTGATCACGCCTCGCACTGTGCAGGATGAATGGGCGGATGGCTCCGTGAATATAACTCATTTGCCTTATGTGTCTGAGCTTGAAAACCTAAGTAATACAAAGGTAATTAATAGCACAGACCTCAGCTATGGCATCTGCTATCAGGCAAATAAGAATCTGAAGATCGAGCTTTTAGGCATGTTCGAAAAAGGGAACACCGATTTGTGGAATACTGATTTTATTCAAAGCTTGAAGCTCTCTTTCTCGCTCAAGTTTGACTGATAATCATAAGTGCAATATGGGGCTCTCCTTGCGGGAGCCTCTTTTTTTTTAAGAGTGTTGAATAACCCGGCGCTTTTGATGTTGAAAAATGATAGAAAAAGTAGACAAGTTTACATAACATTATTGGAGTCGAAATTATTTCAGGCTTCATTTTACAATTACTTACGATAGCCCTAAAAAAATAAATCGTGTTTTTGGGCGAAAATTTTGGTTTTGGGCTCCTATATAAAGGTAGAGGATAAAATTTGTTGAAGTATTGCTTTTGCCATGCTCTCTTACAAGGCTCTTAAAAGCAGGATGTAGTCAAGCTTTTGCACAAAACTGTTGACAAAAGACTGCCCATTAAAGAGCTTGGAAGCTGCGAAATTATCCGTAAATAAAAGATAAGGAATCTAATAAAGATGCGTCCGAACAAACAGGAAATCATCGACATGCTCAACACTCGCGGGGAGGAGAATCTTAAGGCTCTCTTTGCGCGGGCTTATGAGGTCAAAAAGAAATATGTGGGAACCAAGGTGTATTTCCGCGGTCTGATTGAGATCAGCAATATCTGCTCAAAGAATTGCTACTATTGCGGAATACGCAGTGGAAATCCGAACTTCCCGCGCTATACCATTTCCATGGATGAGGCGCTGCAAGAGGCTAAATGGGCTCTGGATCAGCGTTATGGCAGTTTGGTAATACAGGCTGGGGAGCGCATAGACGCAGCTTGGACAGATTTTATTACCGAGCTTGTAAGAGAGATCAAAGAGATGTCTTCCGGAAAGCTGGGCATCACGCTTAGTTTGGGCGAGCAGACAGAGGAGACTTATCAGAAGTGGTTTGACGCCGGTGCTCATCGCTATTTGCTCAGGGTGGAGACCACAAATCGTGAGCTCTATAAAAAGCTGCATCCTGCCGACCACAGTTTTGAGAATAGGCTTGCCAGTCTGAGGCTTTTGCGCAAGGTGGGCTATCAAACCGGAACGGGAGTGATGGTGGGCTTGCCGGGGCAAAGCATTGAAGACATTGCCGATGATATACTCTTCTTCTACGATGAAGATGTGGATATGCTGGGCATGGGACCATATATTCCCCATCAGGATACTCCGCTGAATCATCTCGTGGATGGCTTTGATACCCAGGAAGCGCTACTGCTTGGGCTCAAGCTCATCGCTGCCTGTCGCATAGTACTTAAAGATGTAAATATTGCCACTACCACGGCTCTGCATGCGCTGCATCCGGGTGGACGCGAGAAGGGACTTTTGGCAGGTGCAAATGTGCTCATGCCCAATATCACAGACCCCAAATATCGCGAAGGCTATCAGCTCTATGAGGGCAAGCCGGGCATGGATGAAAACGCCGTTCAGGTGGTGGAAGAGCTTCAGCGAAGCATAGAAGCAATAGGCGAAACAGTAGGCTTCGATGAGTGGGGCGATCCCAAGCACTTCTTCCGCCGTCAGCAGCAATAGATTTAAAATGGTTGAATAAGCAGATTTCGGAATGGAACTTGCATGAAAGAATATAAAAGAATAAAAAATATCCGACCTAAAATGGAGGAAAGAGATGTATAAACAGTTTTTGCTGTGTTTGTTAATCGTGGGCGTATTGCTCACCTTCGGCTGTGCCGAAAAGAACACTGCTTTTGTTGAAGAAAGTGCCGTTAAAAAGCTCGCGCAGGTGAGCGTAGTCGGCAATCCCTCACAGATCGATACCGGAGATAACTATGCCTTTATCGCCCTCGATCAGGGAGGTTTGGCTCAGATTGATCTCAGTAATTTTAAACTTAGTTGGTATCCCGAGATGGAAGCTCAGGATGGAAGCATATTCAAGTTTTGGAGAAACCGTCGTCTTGCTTACACAGAGGAAACGGATTGTCTCTTTTTCTATGAAGTTCAGACTACAGACAAGTTTCATGTGATCAGCACAGAGAATCCGGATAGCCTTAAGGTAATAGATGCCATCACTGGCGGCACAGGCAGCGTGCAAGATATACATGCTCGCGCCTTGGACGAGCCTTTGGAAGATAACACCATGGAAATAGCCTTTTGTGGACAGAGCATGACTCTTAGATATGCTCTTTATGATGGCGAGTTGTATCTGGGAACTCAGTATGGAGTGGATACAGACTTCTACCTTTCCGGAGTGTACATTGATGGGAATTATATCTATACAGCGGCTCAACAGCAGGGACTGGCTATTTTCAACAAAGAAAACGGCGCATACGTAAGCCATGCTGTCACCGGCGGAGAAGCTCAAAAGCTTGTGGTGAAAGATGGCTATGCCTATCTCGCTGCGCGTCAGGGCGGGCTCAAGATTGTAGATGTTCGCGATGTGAACAGTCCTGTCTTGGTAGGTAGCTACGATACCATCGGTCATGCCACTTTTGTGGACTATTCAAATGGCCATGCAGCTGTCAGCTCCGGTAGCGGCGGTGCATATCTCTTCGACGTGAGCGATCCTACATCGCCCAAGCTCAAAGAGCGCATCACCGAATGCGGCTATGTGAATTCTGTGAAGATGGAAGGTGATATACTCATCGTGGGTTCACGCGATGAAGGTATCTTCTTCTATGAATTTTAATTATTTTTGGAACACAACAGATTAACTTTATGCAAGGAACCTGAGGCTAAGCTAACTTCAGGTTCTTGCTTTCTTAGGGGAATGTAAAAAGTATGAAAAAGATCAATGTATTGCTACTGTTTTGTCTGCTGGGGCTTTCTTTGGCGGCAAATCCTCTCAGCCTTGTCTCATCGGGGGAGCGGGGGCTGGAGCTTCATTTTAAAACACCCGCATTGCAGATATCCGAGCATAGCTTTGCTTCAAACCAATATCACCTGCTGAGCCTTGATGGCGCAGAGCTTTCTGCTTCGCCCGATGAGCCGGCATTGCCCGCTTTCAATGCGAGCTTCATCTTGCCTCCATCGGGAGGATATGAGGTCTCTGTTCAGCCCATCACCAGCGAAAAGATAAATGGGATACGTCCCTTGCCCGCAGGGGAGCTCTATGAAGAAGAAGGCTTTGAGCCGAATTGGAGCAGCTACTTTGATAGCATGAACTTGCAGACCGTGGAAGCGGGGGAGATCGCCGTTATGCGCGACTTCCGTATGGCATCCATAAATATCAATCCCCTCAGCTGGAACTCAAAAAATGATGAGCTTACCATACACAAAGAATTTAGCATACAGATCCGCTTCACAGAAGAGAAGACTGATAGCGACAGAGCAGAATATACCACATATTCCCCGGCGTTCCGCGCTATCTATGAAGCACATTTAATCAACTTTCCCTCTTATAGAAACCTGAATACAGAGGAAGGCTACGGCAAGATTCTCCTTATTCATGGCAGTAATATGACAAATGCCTATATGGCTTCGCTGAACGGCTTTATTCGTTGGAAGAAGCAAAAAGGGCATACCGTGAATGTGGCATCTACCCAGCAGGCGGGAACCTCGAATACTGCGATTAAAAACTATATTCAGCAGCAATATAATAACCCGTCAACCCGGCCGGATTTCATCATCCTCGTGGGTGCTACACAGCAGATTCCCACTTTCAGGGAGAATATCAGCAGTTATAGTGGTCCGGGCGACTATCCATATACCCATCTGGATGGAAACGACAGGATTGGCGATGCCTTCATCGGCAGGATTTCAGCATCAAACGAAATGCAGCTTACTACGATACTTGCCAAGATATATCTCATGGAAAGGGATATCAATAATACCCCTCCGGAAGCTGATTGGATCAATCGCGTTCTGCTCATAGGAGATCCCGGCACTTCGGGAATCAGCTGCGTATATAACAGCAAATATATTCGCGAAGTAGCACAGCTGGCAAATCCTGATTATGAGTTCATAGAAAACTATAGCGGCGGCTATGCCGGTACCATCAACAACGGCTTCAATCAAGGCGTAAGCTTCTTTAGCTATAGAGGATGGCTGGGCATGAGCGGCTGGAGTCCCGGCAACAGCTTGGACAATGCTCCCAAATATCCCCACGTGGTCACCCTCACATGTAGCACGGCTAATTTTGACGGATCAGGCGAATCAACCGTTGAAGCCCTCATCCGCCTGGGAACCGCCGCCCAACCAAGAGGTGCGGTTACCGCGATAGGAATGGCGACTACCGGCACGCACACTCAATATAATAACGTTCTCAACGCAGGGATCTTCAACGGAGTTTTCCTACACAAAATGAGAACCATGGGCGAGGCTCTGCTCAGCGGCAAGATCTACATCCGCCAAGTATATGGTAATTCACACAGTAACCCGGCAGACTTTAGTGCGCATTGGTGCAATCTCATGGGCGATCCCTCTATGGACGTATTCGTGGGCATTCCTCAGAGCTTGCAGGTTGACGCTCCCGACGCCGTGGTAAACGGAAGCAAGATACTCAGCATCACTGTCACAGACAGCGAAGGAGACGTTGTGCCTTATGCAAATGTGACGGCAATGAGCGCTACGTCCGACGACCCTCTCGCCAGAGGTCTCACCGATGAATATGGCAACGTTAATCTCTACTTTGCCAATGGAATCACAAACAACATCATCTTGACCGCCGCAAAGAAAAACCATAAGCCGATAATAAAGTATGTGGGCGTAGGCGTGGGCGGAATAGTATTTCATCAGCGTGAGATATTTGAAAATGGCGAACACGGCTCAATAGGCAATGGCGATAGCTTTGCCACCGCCGGAGAGCGAGTAGCCATGAAGCTTTGGGTGAAGAACACAAGTAATGAAGCTATCAGCGGTCTCCAAGGCGAGATCAGCACCTATCAAAACGGCGTGGACATCATAGAAAGCACCGTCAGCTTCGACGAAGTTCAGCCCAATGGAAACGTAAGCAGCAATGAATTTGTGCTCTTTGATTTAGGCTGGAACATAGAGCCCAATCAGAGCGTAATCTTTAACGTGAATCTCACTGATAGCGAAGGCATCAGCCACAGCTTCCCGGTGATCGTGGGAGCATATAACGCCCGCATCGAGGTGGATAATATCATCGTCGATTCAGGCGGCGATGCAATAGTGGATCCCGGCGAAGTCGGGCAGATGAGCCTGAGATTGCACAATACTTCCGTAGCCGGCGTCACGGATCTGCAAGCGGAAATCATGTCCCTAAACGATTTGATTCAGATAAGCAGCGGCGATTCCTATGTCGGCAGCATCCAAGCCGGCGCTTATGGTCAAACATTGCAGAGCTTTGAGATCTTTGCAAATGCCGCTCTTATCCCCGGAATGCACATTCCCATCAGGCTGAAACTCACCAACGACGATGGCTTCTATCAAGAGAGCGTATTCAACGTGGAGATAGGCGTGGTGAGCCAAAACACTCCCTTAGGTCCCGATAGCTATGGCTATCTCATCTACGACGATACGGATACAGATTATCCCGATTGCCCCGAATATGATTGGATTGAGATCAATCCTGCCTTGGGCGGTCCCGGAACTCGCATCGCAGGCCGTGATGATGGCGGCTATAGAGACGACGATTTATATATTGTAGATCTTCCCTTCCCCTTCCTTTTTTATGGCGAAGAATACACGCAGATCACGGTTTGCTCCAATGGTTTCATAGCCTTTGGAATCTCCGAAGACCCCGACTTTCGTAATACTCCCATCCCCGGCGGAGGCGGTCCCGCTCCCATGATCGCAGCATTTTGGGATCAACTCAAAATGACCGGAGATGCCGGCATATACAAGTATTTTGACATGCAAGAAAACATCTTTATCATCCAATATCACAAGCTGAGAAACAATGTCGGTGCCAGCCCGGAAACCTTCCAGCTGATCTTCTATGACCCCATGCACTATGCCACGGGAATGGATGACGGGATGATCAAGATCCAATACAAAGAATTTAACAACGTGGACACGGGCGGAACAAATACCCACCACGGAAACTATTGCACGATAGGCATCAAAGATCACACCGGTCAAAGAGGCCTGCAATATACATATAACAACCAATATCCTCAAGCGGCAGCGCCTTTGGGGCACAATCGTGCAATACTCATCACCACAGTCCCCGTGATCTATGAAAACCCCCATCTCCTCTACAACGGATTTGTGATAAATGACCCCAATGGCAATGGCGTTGCCGAACCTTCAGAGCGTATCGAACTGGGCATTGTACTTAGCAATCAAGGCATAAACAGTGCCTTGGAAGCCATGGTGGAAGTGAGTATAAATAGCCCTTACGCAACCCTGTTAAGCAATACTTCCAGCTATCCCGAAATACCCTGCGGAGTGCCTACATCAGCGATAGAGCCCATCTTGTTGGACATTCATGCAGATTGCCCGGATGGTGCTATTATCCAATTAAATGCGGTCGCCAGTTGTGAAAGCGGAGATTGGTCTTTCCCCGTTGTTATCAAGGTGCAAAAGCCCGCTCTCAATGTGGAAACAGTGATGATCAACGATGCGGAAGGCAGCGGTTCCACAAACCCGGGAGATACTTTCAACCTCATCGTGAATCTCAAAAACAATTCGGATGTAGAAGCCCGAGATATCTCCGTTAGCCTCAATAGCGGCTCTCCTTATGCTCAGGTGACTAATCTCACGGAGCTTTTGACATTCATACCCGCAGGGGCTACGGTGCAAGCCGTGTTTGAGATTAACCTCAGCGAAGATGTGCCCATGGGAAACAATATCACTTTCTATTTCGTTACCATGGGAGCGCAGGTGGCTGCCCAAACGAGCACCATCCGCGTGAGCGTTGGAACCACCGGCATGAATGCAGATTTTGAGGATAATAACGGCGGCTTTTCTTGCACTCCTGTGAGCGGTGGCTGGGCTTGGGGAACATCAAGCTTTGCCGGTGCGCACAGCGGAGACAAGATTTGGGGAACTGTGCTAAACGGACAATATTCTCCCAATGCAAACTATGCTTTGGATACTCCCAACGTATATATTGGCGAAAACTTTATGCTGGAATTCTGGCATCGCTACGAGACCGAAGCAAATTATGACGGTGGACACGTGCTGATCAATACCGGTGGCACAAACTGGACTCTGATCTATCCTGAAGGATCATATCCCACCTCATACATCGGTATTTTATCCGGTCCGGGATATTCAGGAAACTCCGATGGCTGGGCGCCGGCACGCTTCTCGCTGGCAGCTTATGCAAATCAGAATGTGAAGTTCCGCTTTTTATTCAAGAGCGATTCTTCCAATAACTATCAGGGTTGGTTTATCGATGATGTCCGCACCACCGGCTATTTGGAACGCTCAGGGAAGATCTATGGCAATCTCTTTGCCATGGGTGACGCTCTGAACTACCCCGATGCCATGGTCAGCAGTGATTCAGATATCTATTGCATCCCAAGCGCCGATGGCGAATATTCAGTTTATCTTCCTTTTGGAGATCACAGCATTTCAGCTCATGCCGAGGGCTTTTTTGCACAGCAAGAATATGAGGTCAGCTTCAGCGAAGACAGCACGATTTTCCAGCAGGATATTGAGCTGATTTCCCTTCCCGGCGTGCAAGAACTGGATTATACCATCTCGGATGGCGGCTTGGCGATTACTTGGACAGCGCCTGAGCTTAATGACAATAACTTTGTATCATATAGAGTGTATCGCAGGCTTGGAGCTTCCGGCTTTGAACTCGTTCAAGATTCCGCCGACCTCACCTACCACGAATCACTGATTTATCTGAGTGATTACTGGTATTATGTGGTGGTGAATTATGGTGAAGGACAAAGCGAAAAGAGCGAGATCATTGCTTTCCACTTCGATCCAACCTCCAGCGAGGATGAGTCTCAAACGCCGTTTGTCACCGGCCTTTTGGGCAATTACCCCAATCCTTTCAATCCCGAGACTACCATCTCTTTTGCGCTTGCAAATCCTGCTCGTGTTCAGCTCGTGCTTTATAATCTGAAAGGGCAGAGAATTAAAACTCTTTTTGCAGGTGAAAAACCCGCAGGAGTGCACAGTCTTGTCTTTGACGGATTGGACGAGAGAGGACAGAGCGTTTCTAGCGGCATTTATCTCATGAGAATGACTGCCGATGGCAAGAGCTTTACCCGCAAGATGACGCTTCTTAAATAAAAGATAGCATTAATATAGCCGCAAAGGGGATTTCGCTTCTTTGCGGCTTTCTGTGTCTGCCTCAAACCCGTATCATGCCTGCGTCTTGCCTATTGGATACTGCTCGTGCTACGCTCATGATATGTTCATGGCTATGACCACATCATCACGAGAACCCTATAGGTAAGAGATGGTAAAAACAGATGTGCGCAACAAAAGTATTGACAAGAAAAGGGCTTATGGGAATGTGGATGCAAATGAAGCCGTTTGCTTCTGCCTTACTGCCCAAATGGTGCGTGTAGGGCTGATGATAAAAGATAATTAATCACATAAATTACTGTGAAGCAGGCGGAATCAGATTGGTTCCGCCTTTTTCATTTCCGGTAATAAGGAGGTTCGTATAATCCGGATAAAACGTTTCAGAGCCAGAACAAAAGATGTTGTGCCGCGAGAGAGGATCAATGAACAGATCACGGCGGACAAAGTGCGCCTCATCGGTGCAGATGGTAAGCAAATTGGGATAGTCCCGCTTGATAAGGCCTTGGATACTGCCTATGATGAAGGCTTAGATTTGGTGGAGATTTCCCCCAATGCCGAGCCGCCGGTGTGCAGAATAATGGGCTTCGGGAAATACTATTTCGAGAAAGAAAAGAGAGCAAAAGAAGCCAAGAAGAGACAGCATGAAGTGGAAGTAAAGGAGATCAAGTTTGGTCCCAATACCGAAGAACATGACTATAACTTCAAGAAAAACAATGCAATCAGGTTTCTCAAACAACAGAATAAGGTGAAATTCACGGTTCGTTTCCGCGGACGTCAGATGGCTCATAAAGACCTGGGCTATCGCATCCTGGAAAGACTAAAAGAAGAGCTCAGCCATATCGCTGAGGTGGATCAGGAAGCTGTTTCCGATCGCAACCTGCTCTTCATCGTGATGTCTCCTAAAAAAGATGTTGAAGGCATACTCGCCGCTCAAGCTGAAGCTGAAGCAGAAGCCTCTCCGGGTAAGAAAGAAGAGAGTTAAGTTTCCCTATTTACCGCCTGAAAATAAAGCTTAATAAGCTCAGGCAAAATATGATTTAAATCAAGGAGATATAGAAATGCCAAAGATCAAAACCAATAGATCTGCCGCTAAGCGCTTTAAGCTAACCGGCACAGGAAAGATTGTGCGTCATCACGCAAAAGCCGCACATATTAAAACAAAGAAATCACCTAAATTGAAACGCAACCTTCGTCAAAGCGCGATTGTGAGGAAGGAAGATGAAAAGCGTATCTATAGAATGTTAGGAAAATAAGGAGAGTAACATGCCAAGATCAACAAATAACCCCGCAGCCCACCGTCGCAGGAAGAAATATATCCTTGCTGCCCGCGGTAATTTTGGCCTCAGAGGAAATACATATCGTCTTGCTCGCCAAACCGTGGAACGCGGTATGGCTTTCTCCTTTGCACATCGCAAACAGAAAAAGCGTAATTTCCGCTCACTTTGGATCAGCCGCATCAATGCCGCTTGCAGAATGAACGACATGAGCTACAGCCGTTTTATCAATGGCTTGCACAAGTCCAATATAGCTATCAACCGTAAGGTTTTGGCTCATCTGGCTTGGCACGATCAGCCTGCATTTGCCCGCTTGGTGGAAATCGCGAAAAGCGCTGAATAGTTAAGTGTAATTACGGAGAGTGCATGCATATATGCCTCTCCTTTATTTTTATATTCGGAAGCGGTTTTCAATGTGAAACCGCTTTCATTGCAAAAAGAAATGATTTGGCTCCTAAAGAGCTAAGATAGACCTTGATAAGGAAATAGACTGTGCAAGACCAGCTTGAATCCCTCATTTTGGAAGCTGAACAAGAAATAGAAAAGTGTTCTGCTCCCAACGATATATTAAATGTTAGAGCCAAGTATTTGGGTAAGAAAAGCGTATTGAACGGACTGTATGGCCGCATGCGCGAGTTATCCAAGGAAGAGCGTCCCGCTTTTGGAGGACTGCTCAACTCTGCGCGCGTGAAGATAGAAGCTTTCTTAGAGAGCCGCTCTGAAGCCATCAAACAAGCCGCATGGAAGAAAGACAGCTCCGGTTTTGATTATACTCTGCCGGGAGTTTCGCTTTCTCGCGGTGGATTGCATCCGCTTAGCATAGTGCGCCGACAGATCGATGAAGTCTTTATGAGCATGGGCTTTGAGATAGCCGAAGCAGATGAGATCGAAGATGAATTCCACAACTTTGATGCGCTAAATACTCCCAAAGACCACCCTTCTCGCAACCTTGCGGATACCTTCTACGTGGAAGGCGGTAAACTCTTGAGAACTCAGACCTCTACCGTGCAGATACGCGTGATGGAAAAATATAAACCGCCGATAAAGATCATCTCGCCGGGAAGATGCTATCGCAACGACAAGCCTGATCCTTCACACTCGCCGGTTTTCACTCAGGTGGAAGCGCTGGTGGTGGACAAAGGCATCAGCATGATAGATCTTCAAGATACCCTGCAAAGCTTTGCGCGTATTATGTTTGGCACCAAGGTCAAAAGCCGCATACGCCCTCACTTCTTTCCTTTTACAGAGCCTTCTGCGGAGATGGATATCTCTTGCGTGGCTTGTGATGGACAGGGATGCAGGGTTTGCAAACAGTCCGGTTGGCTGGAAATGGGCGGCGCCGGCATGGTGGATCCCGCCGTATTTGATACCCTGGGCATAGACTCCGAAATCTATACGGGCTTTGCCTTTGGACTGGGTGTAGAACGCATCGCCATGCTCAAATACAACATTCCTGATATGCGTATTCTCTTTGAAAACGATCTGCGTATGTTGCGTCAATTTAGAGGAGAGTTGTAATGAAAATAGCACTTTCTTGGTTAAAACAATATCTCGATATCGATAGCGGAGTGCAAGAACTCTCGCAGCTGCTCACCTTCGCCGGAATAGAGGTGGAGGGAATAGAGGAGATACCGGCTTTGGGCAAGACCGTGATCGCAGCAGAAGTTGTTTCTGCTGAACGCGTGCCAAAGACCGATCACCTCAGACTTTGCATGGTAAATATAGGCGATATGCCTTATGATGAAAAGGATGAAAACAACCTTATCCCAGTGATCTGCGGTGCGCCGAATTGCCGTGCCGGAATAAAGGCCGTCTTGGCTTTGCCGGGAACGAGCCTCAAAGATTTTAAGATTAAAAAGGCGAAGATTCGCGGGATTGTCTCTCATGGAATGCTCTGCTCTGAAAAGGAGCTTGGCATCTCGGATAGTCATGGCGGCATCATCGAGCTGGAGCCTGATGTGAAGATCGGAACGCTTGCCGATGAGATCTATGGCTTGCCGGATGTGAGTTTTGAGCTGGAGATTACGCCTGATCGCAGTGACCTTCTGGGCTACAAAGGAATCGCGCGGGATCTTTCTGCCAAGCTTTTGCTCAAGACCAAAGAGCCTGCGATCCCCGCACTTCCAAAGCCCGCCGGAACGCTCAAGATAGGGCTTACAAATCTGGAGCCAAAGCTTTGTCCGCGCTATACTTTGCGCATAATCGAGGGTGTGAAGATCGCTCCTTCGCCGCAATGGCTACAGAATACTCTCTTAAAAAGCGGACTCCGCCCCATCAATAACGTGGTGGATATCACCAATTATGTGATGTTTGAAAGCGGGCATCCTCTGCATGCATTTGATTATGATAAACTGGCGACGAAAGAAGATAATCAGTCGCATCCGGATATCATAGTACGGCTTGCAGAGCCCAAAGAAGAGTTTATTGCCCTTGATGGCAAGAAATATATTTTAGATGGCGATGAGCTGCTTATTGCCGATGGTAAGTCTCCTTCCGCGCTAGCGGGAGTGATGGGCGGGCAAGGTTCGTCCATCACGGATGAGACCGTGAACATCGCGCTGGAAAGTGCAGCTTTTGAGCCCGGTAGCGTGCGCAAGACTTCTTATAAACACAAGCTTAGCACAGATTCATCCTATCGTTTCGAGCGTCATCTCTCGGCTGAATATGCCGTCTCCATTAGCGATAGAGCCACTGCACTCATCCTCGAAATCGCAGGCGGCAAGCTAGCCGGCGAGCTTTTGGATAGCTATCCTCAGCCGGAAGAGCCTGTGGTCTTGGGCGTGCGTCCCTCTCGCTTCGAGCTTCTCATTGGCTACGAGATGGATGAAAGCCGCATGAAGGACATCCTTGCAAGCCTGAACTTTAGCTATGTAGCAAAGGGTGGATTTGAGCACGGCAATCGTCATGGCATAGATATTCTGCCCGCGCAAGATGAGCGTGATGCCGCGCTTTATTTCAAGATCCCCGGCTTCAGAAAAGACGTTACCCGCGAGGTGGATATTCTCGAAGAACTGTCGCGCCTTGATGGCTACGACAAGGTTCCTCAGCCGGAAGATCGCCAAGAGATCATGGATAGGCATGCCTATAAGATCAACAATGCAGCTAGCGATTGGCTGGTGGCTCACGGCGCTTTTGAGACCCTGAACTACAGCTTTGTGGATCCCTCGCGTATGCGGTGTTTAGGCTACGAAGATGAGCCCGATTTCATCCGCCTGATCAATCCACAGAGCGCAAATCAATCCGTGATGCGAACCTCACTCATCCCACAATTGCTGACAAATCTGGCATACAATCTCAATCACTCCGAGCGGGATATTCGCCTCTTTGAACTGGGACGCATCTATCTCAAACAAGATGGTTCGCATAAAGAACCCAAGCGCTTGGCGGCAGTCTTCACGGGAAGTGCCGGCGAAATGCACTTTGCCAAGAAGGCGGGGGAGATAGACTACTATTGGGTAAAAGGCTGTTTTGAAGGCTGGCTTAATCAGCTTGGATTGAACTACGGCGTATCACCTGCGGAGCATCCTTATCTCACAGAGGGAGAATCCTTTGCCTACGAGATAGACGGCGTCGAATTGGGCTATTTCGGCCGCGTTCTGCCTCCCGTCTTAGAAGCTTGGGATATAGACGTTCAGATTCTCAAACAAGAGGTTTGGGTGCTGGAATACAACGTGGAAAACATCGCTGAGATCAGCCGCAAGATAAGCAGGGTCTATCAAGACATCCCGCGCTATCCGGCCGTTATGCGAGATCTCTCCATCTTGGTGCCTTTGGAGGTTTCTTATCAAAAAGTAAGAGACTATATTTTAGAGACGGATAGAAGCCTCATCCAAAGCGTAAGTCCCTTTGATGAATATCGTTCCGAGCAGATCCCACAAGGGTTTAGAAGCCTCAGTTTGCACATAGTTTTGCAAGATCAAGAAAAAACATTGACAGATGAGCGCATAGATACGCTTATGGTTTTAGTACAAAAAGTGCTAAAAGAAAAACTCAATGTTTCAATGAGGTAGATATGGAAAATCCCGTAATGAATTTACAACAAAGGCTGCAGAAGCTGCTTGATCAGTATGCTGCAGATAAGATAGAGATCGAAGAGCTCAAGAAAGAAAACACCGAGCTCAAAAACGCAAATATGCAGCTCATGACCCAGCTTGAGGAATATGGCAAGCTGAGGCTTCAGGATGACGAGAATTACAAGGCCGTCATCGCTGAAAGAGATGAGCTGAAAAAGCAGCATCAAGAGCTGGAACAAATGCTTATGGGCATTGAAAGTATCGCCGATGATGCTATCGGGAAGATAGACGATCTTTTCCCCATGCTTGAGGAGAACGACTGATCATGAAACCGGTTGAGGTGGAGATCTTTGGCAGAAGATTCAATCTTCGCAGTGATAACCCCACCCAAACTGTGAAGTTGGCAAATGCCATCTCCCGGCAAATAGACGAACTCTATGAGAAATATGAACATTTGGATTTCTCGCGCTTGCTCCTTCTTGCCGCATTCGAGCGGGAAGAAAAGCTGCGGGAATTAATTAAACAAAACGAGGAGCTCAGATCCGAATTAGAACGGGTCAATCAAATGATCGAAAAGATCATGAATATGTGATTTAGCCTGCGGAATTCGTGATATGGATTGCATAAAAGCCACTAATTATGCAGGGAATCAAGCCATGGGTGGCGTGCGTGCCGGCTTCGTCCCGGATTGCTAAACCCACTGGTGAGAATCCCACCTTCATACGGCTTTGAATAAAGTCAAGCATACACGGTTCCGGCGGGCGCTTTTGAAAATTAGCGTGGTGAGCATTGCCGCTGCGCGATATATAGATCTAAATTAAGGAAAATGCGATGACAATATCATATATTTGCTTAGCCATAGGCATGGCCATAGGGCTTGTCTTGGCGATAGTGTTTTACCTCGTAAAACGTAACACAGCTTTCAGAACCATTTCCCAATCTTCCGAGATAGCCGAAAACATCAAAAGAGAAGCCGTCACAGAGGCAGAGAATGCCAAGAAAACGGCAATGCTTGAAGCGCGCGAAGAATGGTTCAGACAAAAGAAGATCCTCGATGAAGAGGTCAAGGAAAGACAGCACGAGCTAAGAATCCAAGAAAAGAAGTATAACGAACGCCTAAGCAGCTTGGATAAGAGATTAGACTCGCTTGATAAGAAGGAAAACGGACTCAGCGAACAAGAAAAGAAGCTGAGAAACAAAGAAGAAAGAATCAAAGAGAAAAGCGAAGAATTTGAAGCGCTCATCCAAAAGCAGAAGGAGAAGCTCTCTGAAGTGGCAGGACTCAGCCGCGAAGAAGCTCTCGAGAGATTGCGCGAAGAGCTGATCAGCAAAGCGCGTCAGGTGGCTGCAAACGATGCCAAACTCTCCATAGAACAGATCAAGCTTGATGCAAATAAGAAGGCATCCGAGATACTCTCCACGGCTATTCAACGCATGGCTGTGGATCACGTTTCCGAAACCACAGTATCCGTGGTTTCCCTGCCTTCAGACGAGATGAAAGGACGCATCATCGGGCGTGAAGGACGCAATATTCGCACTTTTGAAAAGGCATCCGGAGTGGACATCATCATCGACGATACCCCGGAAGCGGTTGTTCTCTCTTGCTTTGATCCCGTGCGTCGCGAAGTAGGCAGGCTCGCGCTTGAAAAGCTCATCTCCGATGGTCGCATCCATCCCGGCAGGATTGAAGAAGTGATCTCCAAGACCGCAAAGGAAATGGATGAAACCCTCATCAAGATCGGTGAGCAGGCTGTATTGGAGACCAATATCCATAACATCTCGCCAAATCTTATCAAGACCTTAGGACGCCTGCATTATCGCACATCTTACGGACAAAACGTATTGCAACACAGCATAGAAGCGGCGTGGATCTGCGGCATCTTGGCGGCAGAGCTCGGGCTGGATCAGGAAGTTGCCCGTCGCGCAGGACTACTCCACGATATAGGCAAGGCTGTGGATCACGAATTTGACGGCACTCATGCCATCATCGGCGCAAATCTTGCCCGCAAGAACGGCGAAGGCAAGATCATAGTAAACGCCATAGAAGCTCACCACGAGGAAGTGGAAGCCCTTTCGATATATGCGGCATTGGTTCAGGCTTCAGACGCCATCTCAGGTGCTCGTCCCGGCGCCAGACGCGAGATGTTGGAGTCTTACATGCAACGCCTCGCAAAGCTGGAAGAGATAGCCAATTCCGTGGACGGAGTGAACAAATCTTACGCAATCCAAGCAGGACGCGAGCTGAGAATCATCGTCGAGCCCGGCACTATTGAAGAAAACCAGACCCCGCTTATGGCGGCAGAGATTGCCTCCGCCATCGAAAAACAAGTCCAATATCCCGGACAGATCAAGGTCACCGTCATCCGCGAAACGCGACAAATCGCCATGGCAAAATAAATGAGAATACTCTTTTTCGGTGATATCTTCGGAAAGCCCGGCAGGCAGCTCGTGATAGGCAATCTGCCCGCGCTGATCAGCAAACACAAAGTAGATTTTGTGATCGCAAATTGCGAGAACTTAGCTGATGGTAGAGGCATCACGGAAAAGACACTCAGACAGCTCATCCGCTTTGGCGTAGACGGCTTTACCAGCGGAAATCACCTCTGGGATAGAGACGAATCTTTCGGCTATATCGCCGGCGAGACCAAGCTCACCAAGCCCCTGAACTATCCCAACAAAGCATTAGGCAATCGCAGCTATATCATGCAGAAAGAGGGCTTGAAGCTGGAGATTATCACCATTTGCGGACAGGTCTATATGCCGCCTGCAAATTCCCCCTTCGAGGCTTTTGATCAGTTTTGGGAAAGCCGTGATCAGAGCATCCCCCTTTTGGTGGATTTCCACGCCGAATCTACTGCCGAGAAGCGCGCTTTCGGATGGTTTGCCGAAGGGCGAGCCGGCGCCGTTTTGGGAACTCACACCCACGTTCAGACGGCGGATGAAGAGATTCTACCCGGCGGCACGGCATACATCACCGATGTGGGCATGACCGGCGGCCACGACAGCGTTATAGGCGTTAAAAAGAACATTATTTTACAAAAGATGACAACCGCGATGCCCATCAGATATGAGACATCCAGCAGGGGCACGCGCATCAACGCAGTGATTGTCGAAATAGACGAAAATACAAACAAAGCGACATCCATCACGCGGATAAATACAGCGATAGAGGTATAAAGAATGGAAAAGAGGCTGATAGGCAAACCTATAGCTACCCTTATCAATCGAGTCAGCAAAGAGCTGATTCAGGAGCACGAGCTTAGGCCCAAGATGGTTCTCATCCAAGTGGGTGAAGATCCTGCCAGCTCCTACTACGTGAAGAGCATCATCAGGACAGCCAAACGTTTAGGCTGCGTAGCAGAACTTTTGACTTTGGACAAAGACGCCCCTCAAGAAGAGCTGATCGGCACGATCTTTATGGCAAATCAAGATCCGGACATACACGGAATAATGATCCAAAAGCCCTTACCCAAAGGATTTGAGGAGCACATTATCAGTGAGAAGGTCGATCCCCTCAAAGACATCGACGCACTGAACCCGATAAATCTCGGACTCATGCAGATGGAGAACGAAGTTTTTGTGCCCTGCACCCCTGCCGCAGTTTACTATGCCATGAGATATTACGGCATCGATCCCCAGGGCAAGAGCCTCGTTATTTTGGGACGCTCCAACGTAGTTGGCAAACCTCTGGCGAACATGATGCTCTGGAAAAGACCCTTTGCAAACGCAACGGTGACGGTGTGTCATAGCCGCACCAAAAACATAGAAGATATATGCCGAAACGCTGACATTCTCGTCTCCGCAATCGGCATCGCCCACTTTGTAAAAGCAGATATGATAAAAGAAAATGCAATTATTATAGATGTGGGAATAAACGAGATAAAAGACGCCTCCGGCGAGGATATTTTCGTGGGCGATGTGGACTATGAAGCTTGTCAGGACAAGGCTTTGGCGATAACTCCCGTCCCCGGCGGGATAGGTAGAATTACCACCGCAGTTCTCTATTCTCATCTCGTTCAATCTGCACTTATTTCGGGAAATATAAACAAAAATGTTGACGAATTAATCAATCTTAAATTTAGTGAAATACATGAAAAATAATAACCAATGTTTGGGAGGACTCGATGATTAGAAAGAGTTCAAGACTCTTAACACTCATCTTGATAGTCACAGCTATCATGCTGATTATCAGCGGCTGTGGAAAATCAGGCAAGAGGTTTGAAAATAAACCGCCTGTGATTAAGATCACTTCATACGGTGGCACTTCTGACACCCATCAACCCGCTTATAGCGACTCAGTACAAAGTTTTCAACAAAAGATTTTTTGGCATGCCACAGACGAAGATGGCATCATAACCGGATGTGCATTCCGCATATTGGATGAGGATTTCAATCCTATAGCCACTCCGGGATACGAATTTATCACAGTTGGCGACCATGCAGAAATCATACCCCCCGCTCTCTTAGAATTGGGCGAAGGTTGGGTAATCCACTATATGCCCGGCGCAGACGAAGACATTCCCTTAGATGATCCGGAAGCCCGTCGCACGGTTTGGACAACCCAAAAATATGCAGTGATTAACTTCCCTGCAGCCAATGAACACGGCGAACAAGAAAGCAAGGTTTCCCGCTTTGAAATAGTGGCAATCGACAACCGGGGCGCAATCTCCGAAGTAGCTTGGCGCAATTTTAAAGCACACAGTGAGGTTCCCGAATGCTTCCTCAGCACCACCAAGGGTAATCCCAATGCCGAGGACACGGGAAGCGGCTTACAGCTTGCCTTCACGATGGTTGACCACGATCCTTTTGTTCTTGAGATTCCATTTGAATATCTCTTCAGAATCGTGAAAGCCGAAGTTGACGACAGTTTATACGTCACCAGCATTATCGATTCTACCGCATGGTATAGCACCTACGGTCAAGACAGAATTGATCGCTTCCTTTTAACCGGAGATACCGAGCCCGCGCTCACCTATGACTACGACGAAGTGACCGGTGAATTTTTGAATACTCTCACCATCGTCGAAGCCAGAGCTCGCGATATGGCAGGAATCCTTTCTGCTCATCCCGATCGTGTGGATGAAAACGTGCACAGCACCCTCTCCATTCGCATGAAAGTCAAGCCCGGCTTTAGTCCCAAGACCCATATGTATTCCGAGAAGATCTATGCCATGAGTGATCACCACTATGACTATTGGCGCTATGATTCAACCCTTGAAGAGCTGCCCTTTATGGACAGACCTGAGGCGAGAGCTTTTGCAACGCCTTTCTTCAAAGATGCCAATGGCAGAAACACGGTTGTCCACAGCCCGAATCTCAGAGTGAATATGCGCTGGGGTTGGTATGGTGAGTACGCTCATGAAGACAGCCACGGCAACTTCACTCCGAAATTAGACGAACCCTTCGAAAAGAAAATTGATGACGTCTTGGACGAAGACAGTTATGACCTTCATGGCAACGACGTGAACTATTATAGCGAGATCATCGCTTTCGACTTGCGTTATGACGGTGATGCCTTTGATTTTGCACCATATAGAGATAGAATCATCACTGAATATGATGACGAAGGCGAGCCCGTAAGATGGCTGAGAATCCCCGTAGGCTCCGTGCTTGGACAGGCTTTGATTCTTACTGCTGACCAAGTTAGCGTAGGAAGCCACAAGTTTGAAGTGCGCTGCGTGGATATGCAGAATATTCCTTCCAAAAATCCCTTTGTGTGGGAATTTGATGTTGTGGAATACATTCCCCCTGCCCAGAGAAAAGGAATCCTCATCATTGATGACGATGCTCACAACCCCACCTCAAGTCCCGAAGACATAGTAGATAAGTTCTACGAAGGTATAATTGAGGATCTTGATATAGACGGTGAAGATATAAACATCATCAAGATGTCGGAATTAGAGACCGACCTTGCCGGCGATAAATCCCGCAAACTCGCTTATAGCGACCTGCAGAAACATAAGCTTGTGATCTATCACGCGGATAACCCCTTATCCGGCGGCGATCTCCAAAATATCGACGACGCTCTGACCCTTTATATGCAGCGCGGCGGGAACCTGCTTATTTCCCACACCTCGCAGCTCAACGGTATGATTGGTGATATCGCCAACTTTGCCGATAGAAGGTATTTGTTGGAGATGTTTGGAATCACCCGTCAAAGCATTGGCTTTACCGAAGGCATGGGCAGCTTCTTCTGCTGGGGAGCAAAAGGTGAGAAAAATGGATTTGAAGACATGAACCTGCAATATGGAGCAGGCGATGATGCCTCCTTCAGCCCCATGGTGAATGCTCGCCAAGGCTTCAACCAGGTTGCATACTTCAGAATGGAAGATGCTGACGGCAACAAAATAACAGATGCCGAACCCATCTACAGCTACATTTGCAAACCCACCGATCACGCTATGTTCCCTCCCTCAGAGGCTGAATTTGACAGACTCAACGGACAGGCTGTCGGAATTCGCAAAATAAACAATGCTGTACACCAAAATTCCCGCGCCTATATCTTTGGCGTTCCTCTATCCTATTTGAAGATGGAAGAAGTCAAAGCCATGATAGAAAAGGTGTGGTCTGAATTGCCCTAAACCCAAACATTATATATAAACGAAGGGGTCGGTCTTTTGATCGACCCCTTCTTCTATGCTACACCTATATCCACCGGCTACAGCTTCGCCCCGTGGCTTACTTTTTCACTTTTTAGCCTTAATTTTTTCACAAATTTTACACAACTATACACTTATAAAAGAACTATGTTTTCCGCTCTTGGTCGGGGAACGTCCTCGTTGCCCATGAACCCGTTGAAAATGTGCGCAGCACACCCAAACAATCGAGCGTAGCGAGCTATTCACCAAATTTTGATTGGTGAATAGCACCCTCTACTTTATATAGGAGCCCAAAACCCAAAATTGTGGCCAAAAATGCGATTTATTTTTCAACAAGAAAAAAGTCAGTTTTTTAAAGGGCATATAAAACCTTGAATGTCTATACGTTCCGGAGATGAAGAAAAGTTAAAGATTTTTTAGAGTCAGAAAATGTTATGTAAACTTGTGGACTTTTTGCGCTGTCGCGGCTGGTGTGGCAACGCCCCCGTTGCCACGAGCGACAATAGCAGACTTCAAAAAAAGATATAAAGCTGCGCTTCATCGGTTAACGAGGGCGTTAACCTACCAGAAGAGGAATGCGCTCTGCGCATAGGTTTGGGCAGGCAACATCTTGTTGCCTGAGAAAGCTTTGCTTTCTATTAATGGAGCCGACTGAAGTCAGCGGAAACAGCCGGCTGGAAGCCAGCGCTACAATGGCTCGCTTCGCTCACGTTTGTTTGGATGTGTGTGCATAGGTTGTTGGATTCTTTCGCGTCTCGTGTCGAGATATTTAATGCAAATGAGGACGTGAGCAAAGCGAGCCATTGTAGCGCCGGCTTCTAGCCGGCTGTTTCCGCTGACTTCAGTCGGCTTCATTAATAGAAAGCAAAGCTTTCTCAGGCAACAAGATGTTGCCTGCCCAAACCCATGCGCAGAGCGCATTCCTCTTCTGGTAGGTTAACGCCCTCGTTAACCGATGAAGCGCAGCTTTATATCTTTTTTTGAAGTCTGCTATTGTCGCTCG
>DUNQ01000040.1 GCA_012839325.1 Candidatus Cloacimonadota bacterium | reverse complement strand
TCCCGTATGGTTCTCTGTTGAAGATGTAATTGATCCATTCGACGGTAGCCCGGAAGACTTAGGCTGTTGACTGTGACGGGGTTGTTATACTTATCACGCACGATTGCGCCGGCTTGGATTTTCCAGAACCCTGCGCCTACCGATAAGCCTTGATCAAATCCTTCCAAGAAAGGAGCGATATGTGCAGGCGGTCCGGCATGAATCAGAACGTTGGGCTTTCTCGTGACTATTATGTTTCCGCTATTGTTCACACATTCAGCTTGAATCACGAGCACACCCGATTCCGTTCCGGCATTCACCGAGACTTGGGCTTCACCTCCATTTGACATCACTGTCACAGGTAGAGGTTTGCCATTGCCGTCCACTTCGCCGTTGAGGTTTGCTCCTGCAGGTACGGTGATATTTTCATCAACGATACTGAAGGTGACTTCATAGGGTGAGTCAACGAGGTTATAGTTAATGTCTCTGAGCTTTACTCTGAGAATTGCGGAGCTTTGTCCACCGCTTTCTACAACGTTTATGCTCACAGCCTGCTCCTGGGTGAAGTCCATTGAATAGACATCGTCAGAGCCGATTGTGAAGATGATCTGCGTCTGCAGGGTGTCGTTGTTTGCAGAGGCGACGATCGTTGCAGCACCGGCGGAAAGACCGGGGGTAAAGCGAACTCTTGCCACACCATAGTCGTCTGTGGTAAGGCGAGTCTCGTTTGTGGTGTTCATGAAGGTTCCGAGGTCGGTTTCCATGTCCACTCTTTTGCTGCTGCATTTGTTGTTGTATATATCACTTAATTCTGCCTGAATATAGATATGGTGTGGGCTGCCGACTTCGGTAGAGCTGGCTTCCACGTCCTCACCATCAATCTGCAAGAAGCTCTTGAGGTTGATGTTTGCAGGATTACCGGGTCTGATATTCACGTTATGAGATGCTTCGGCAGAACCGATTTTTGCTTTGATTACTGCAAGATCAGCTCCGGGCATGCTGGTAGCTTGTGTACCGGAGTCATACTTGATCGTGGCTTTGCCGTTGCGTGTTTTAGCTACGAACTCATTGCCGAGGTCGTTATCTTCATTATCAAGGAATCTTCCTTTGCTACATTCAAAGGTGATCAGAGAGTTATTTGGAACAGGAGCGCCTGTTTCAAGATATGCTCTGGCAGAAACATCGATAACGGAGGATACACCCATGTTATAGGTGACTCCGGGAACGATGTTCGGAAGATCAAGAATCAAGGTAGTAATGTCGGGTGTTTCCGCAATCTCTACCTGAATGGTTTTCTTATCTGCAGAGAGTATGGAATCCGCGATAGAAGGATGATATCTCTTCACTTCAGCCGTAATATCTGCAGTACCCGAATCACCGCTATCATAGAAAGTGGTGCGAGCTATGCCTGTGCTGTCTGTGGAAACCGTGGTGATAATAGAACCGATAGTGGTCTTAAAATTCACGGTATGTCCGGTGACACCAAAGCCTTCACCATTTTTGACTTCCACGCTAATCTCTGAGTATGTGATGTTGTTATCAGCATATATGAGATCAGGAGAAGCCCACATTCTGGTGATCTCCAGGATGTCTGCTTCCGGAACCGGTTCCGGCGGCGCAGGCACTATTGGAGGCGGGTTGCGTTTGTCACATGATGCTGTGAAGCTAATCAAGAGCAACACAAACAGGGTCAGGAGTATTGTTAGGGAACGATAATTCTTCATTCTTCCTCCTCTTGCTCCTCTTCTTCTTCCTCTTCATATCTGATAAGAGTACGGGTAAGCCTTTCATCTACGATCGGTTCCGGTGATTCTTCAAAGCCGGAGATAAGTCTGGGAGTGATCTCGATAATGAGATCGGAGTTTTCCACCATCTCATAGCGATGCTGGAACAGACGCCCGACGAAAGGAAGATCGCCCAAGAGAGGCAATTTATTTGTTCTTTGGGTGATGGTTGAATTAAGCAGTCCGCCAACGATGATCTTTTGTTCGTTAGGAACTGTAACTGTGGTAGCAACTCTACGGACTTTTGTGCGAGGCACATAGCCGCCTACAAGATCGACAACGGAAGAGACTTCCGGGGCAATCATTGCAGTGATGTTTCCATCTTTGTTAACTGTGGGGGTAACGGCAAGCATGATACCTACGTCTTCACGTTCGACTTGGATCTGCTTGTCGTTATCGGTTACTACAAAAGGAATCACTTCGCCGATGTGCAGCGTTGCTTCTTCACCGTTGAGTGCGGTTACGCGTGTATCGGTAAGGAGGTGAGCTGCGTTGTTTTCCAGAAGCCAATCGATGGTGATATCAAAGGCAGTAAGCTGACGGCTGAAATGTCCGATATTCTTAAGGCCATTGATTCTCTGGAAGTATTGATCGTTTGGCAGGCGTTCAAAGTCTGTAGGGTTCCCGTGAGGCATATAGCCTGTATCATCGCTATAGTTGTAGGGAAGTCCTGCGCCGTCTTGATTGACGGGGTCTTCTGCCAAGATGGTTGTAAGGTGGTTGAGGCGGCTCCAATCAATACCAATCTTTTTAGCTTGGTTGAGGTTGATTTCAATGAGACGAACTCTGATTTCCACCTGATCTTGAACGGTGTCCATGCCTTCAACGAGGCCTTGGATCTGCTCAAAGGTTTCTTGGTTTGCATAGACCATGATGGCGTTTTGGCCTTCCACGGGTACTATTTGACCACCGGCATTTTCAAGAGACTTAGCAACTTTTTCTGCATCGAGGTTGTTCAGATACATAATGTTGCTGCGCTCGCCGACTTCTTCCATGACGTTTTGCTTCGGACCCACTATAAAGGTGTTTCCGGCTTGAATGCGATATGCGAGGCCGACGCTTCTTGCCACGAGGGCTACTGCTGTTTCGACCGGCACATCTTTAATATTGATGGTAACGCGTTTCTCCTCACGACCACTGGCGCTTGTGCCTTGATCATCCGCAAGAACGATATTTGTTCCGGAGAGGCGAGACAGTGCATTGAGAACCGAAGACAGGGTAGCGTCGTCGGCACTGAATGTGACCTTCGTTGCCATAGGGTCTGCTGCTGCTACAAGCGCTGAGATTGCGAAAATCAGCACTAAGATTAGGCAGAGATATTGCTTACTTACAAGCATGTGTTTCATATTTTCTCCCACTATCATAATATATTTTACCAATTACCGCTGATTCCCTGTCTCTGATATTGGTTTTCATCAGGCATCTCGGGACGGGGCATTAGATTAGCTGTTAATGTGCTTCCGCCAAAGGTATAGCGGATGCTACTATCTTTAATTTCAATTATCTTGCGTCCGGCTACGGTCTCACCTTCACGAGCAGCATGCAGAGCATCCTGATATTCGATATAGGCGATCTTATTTCCGTGTTCGTCTATTGCGACGGTTGCCAGACGGAATAGATTGCGAAGCATTTCTTCATATTCTTGAACTCTATCGGCTCTATCTTTAATGATGTTGCCTTGACGCAAGGGGTCTGTTCTGGTGGTAAACACAAAGACCTTACGATCTTGGATAGAGTTTTCAATATTTCTGATCTGACTCATGAGGCTATCTGATACAGACTCTCTGCTATAGACAGAGTTCGTCGGTATTTTTACGAGGTCTCTATTGATGACCACTAAATAGCCCACGAGGACGAGCAGGACAATCACCACCAGTCCGATTGCGAGGTCTTTTACAAAACGTGCTTGCATTGTTTACGCCTCCTTCTTAACTTTGAACACGGAAAGTTCCATCAACACACGATAGCGTGATGCTTTTCCGGCAGCCTGCTGTTCTTCTTCTTGAGTAAGATGCGCGGGGCTGATGTCCAAGGTTTGTATCTTGATGATGTTATCCTGACTTTCGAGATCGGAAATAAACTTACCGATTTGAATATAATCAGCTTCGAGCTCGAGAGTGACGGTTGACTCAATGAGGTTTGGCATCGTCCATTTACTGGCATCAGCCATTCTGTTTATCGAGATCTGTCTCGCGTGTGCCATCTCGCCGATATTGGTCTTTAGATCGTTGATCTCATCAAAGGAGAACCTTTGTTCTGAGGTCAGGGCGTTATCAATGACCATGGCAAACTGGCTAAGCTCTTGCTCCATGATTCTGGCGCTGTTAAGCTTTTCTTGTGCAACCTTAATTTGATCGTCCAAACGACGAATATCATTAAGGTTTGTAGCCAAGCTTTTGTTCGTGAAAAGGATGAAGATCGCTCCTGCTGCAAGCATGAGGACGATCAGGATTAGGTATCTTTCTCTCATCTTCTTCCTCCGCCATAAGTTGAAGCGTAGCACTCGATAACAAACTCAAAGATTGCCGTATCTTTCACTACTTGTTTGACAACCGGACCGCTCTTGATATCCGGGAAGTCATTATTTATCTCAGGATTGGATTTGAGTCTTTGGATGAATTCATTGATCAAATCAAACTCCTTCACGTTTCTGTCCACTTCCGTAATACCATTGATGGTAAGAATTCCATTTGCATAACTAAAGCTACGCACTGCGAGCTTATCGTCGATTTCTTCACCCAAGGCAACCATCTTTTTAGCCCAGAATATACGATCGGTAAAGGTTTTAGCGAGCCTGTTAAGATCGTTTGTGGAAAGATAGTCTCCGCTGGTCTGGAAATCTTGGAGCTGAGCTCTGGTTTCTGCCAGGTATGTCTCACGGTTTTTCACTTTTTGGGAAAGTCCTTTTTGGACGTAGAGCCAAACACCCGTGAGGATGAGCATTCCCACTACAAAAGTAATTACGGAGTTTCTGAATGTACGGATCTCACGCATCTGTTCGAGGCGTTGTTCACCATACTTGTTCAGGTTAATTTTAAAATAGAATTGGTTCATCATCGCTCTCCCTTACTCCGTCCTCATTGCCAAGCCAATGGCAAGGGCAAGTTGGGGGTCTTTTTTATCTTCGAATCTCTCGGGCATCTCAACGTTTATGAAAGGCATAAACACTTCAGTAGGTATGTTTACCTTATCTTGGATATACTCGGGCAAGCCTTTGAGCTTTGCGCTTCCACCCATGAGGTAGATCTTTCTGAAATCGCTGGTGCCGGCTTCTTTCACGTAGAAACGTAAGGAGCGGCGGATTTCTTCTGCGATTGCCTCTTCGGTGGGCTTTTCACTGATATCCAACATGCTGAGTGTTTGCACAGTCTCCACATTGGGATCGTCCAACAATCCGTGTTCAAATTTATATTCTTCTGCTTCAGGCCATTCAAGACTTCTTTTGCTCATGATATCACGGGTGAAATTGTATCCACCATAAGGAATATCACGGGCAAAGAATCTGGATTCGGGTCCCCAAATCACCATATTTGTCCTATGAGCACCGACATTAAGTAATACATACACACCATCTTCGACGTAAGCATTCAGCGCAAAAGCGTTGGCGATTGCCAATGAATCGACATCCACCATGTTTGGGTTGAGTCCTACTGTATCGAGGATATTTGTATGTTCGTTCAAAACGTCCTTATTGGTCGCTGCCAAAAGAATATTCATATTGTTTGTCTTTTCTTCAACCGATAACACCTGGTAGTCCAAGATCATGTCTGAACCGCTGATTGGGATGTGTTTCTTAGCTTCGAAAAAGAGCGCAGATTCAAGCTCATCATCCGGAAGGAAGATTGTCTTGATCTGTTTGATGCTCGTATCGTCGCCGCCGATTGATGAAACCAGATGTTTAACGCTCTTTGGTTTTATCCTAAGAGTCTTTAGCATTTCCGAGATCACCGGAACGAAACGCTCCGGCCTCAGATCGCCAACAACATACTCCACCCCTTGAGGCACTGTTGGTAGTATCTCGTAGTTCAAGAGTCTAAAGCCATCATGTAGCCTTCTGAGGTGTACGATTTTCACACTGTGCGTACCGATATCGATACCCACAGACTCTCTGAATCGAACGGGTTTCTTCTTCATATTTCCTCTTTATTTAACTATCTTTATAAAACACTTTGATCCGGGTTCAGAATCTTCCAATTTCCGTGGGTCATGGGCAGTTTGCCACCCTGCAGCCTGGCTTCGGGATAAAGCAAGGGTTGGATGGTATAGAATCTATGATCAAAGTTATAATTCTTATCATACCCTGAACCGCTACCGGATACTCCCGGCCAATTTTGGGTGCCTAACTGTAATATGAGGGGAGGCTGATTGAAAGGAGGTTCCGGTTGAGGGACCTGACTAATTGGGCCGCCACACATATCAATCTCGATATCCCACACTCCACTATTGGAAGGATATTCACTATCGTTTCCGCTTCTATGGACAAATCCACGCCTTCTCTGCGCCACTGCACCATATATGTTTATCGTGCCGCGCTCTTTATATGCAATCTGTTCCGGCCAAATAGGATTATACCAAGGCAGATCTATCAATGGGGGCCAAGGATTAGCTGCATCCGGCGGGTATTTCCTACGATGTAAATCTATCCAGTCGTAGGTGATAACTTCCACCGAATCTTCTGCAACCCAGAAAGGCAGTGTCACCGCAGGTGTTGAGCCGTGCGGGTGCATATATTCAAAGGTAAATACACCATCTAAGAAGTTTGGCAGGTGGTAGTTACTCAAATCAGTGCCACCATCGCCAAGCGCAATCATTGCAGCATAGATCATAATTCCGCCGCCTGCACCCTCCACTCCGGGATATTCATTATCTGCACCACAGTTTGGATGCACTCTGGCGCCCGTAGTATCAAAGGGGTCTGCATAGGCATATTTCACCAAAATCGATTGCTCGGAAACGAGTCCTACGACGTCGTTGCGGTTTGAAATGGGGTCTTCACCCAAGGCTGTGCCTGCAAGCTTGATATCGTTCATGAGATACATGTCTCTCGAAGATCCCCATGTTTGGAATCCGGCAAAAGTTCCTTCTATCCAGAGTGAACCATCCACGAAGAATGCTTTGCCACGAGTTCCCGTGAAGGAAATCGGCTGCCATATTGTGTCGGGCACGGCAAATACGTTCGTATATAATGTATCCAATTCCGGTTCGTAAGGCCCGGGATCAACACCATATATAGAATATGGCGGATATAAAACAGTATTCCCTCTACCTGTCACAGGCGCTCTTTTCCTTTGTGGAGATAAGACTGTAGCTGTCATTGCATTTGCGGTACCGCCATTGGAACGAACATAAAGTATTGTTCTATCCGCTGCACCATAACGCAATAATTGGCCGCCATTTCTTAAGGCATCGGCAGTGCTGGGGAAATCATAAACATCATACTCTTCTATCAAACCACCGGGGAAGACTTCTTCTTCATTATAGGAGCCGCTATGTGAAACGACATGACCGGCAGTGGTAACCAAGTTCAGGAACTTAGGCCAACCATACAAGTTTTTGATTTGTATATCTGTATTGCTGTGAACCTTTCCGGTAACCAAGTCTTTTCCATAGAAATATACGTTATTCCCCGCCGGCGATACGTCGTAGGCAGAGAAATACATAAATTCCGAGAAGCTTGATTGAACCAAGAGCAGCTCACCATATCTGCGAACAAGAGTCTTGTTGTCGTCGAAATGACTTCCAAAACCCTGACCTATTGAAGTTTCAACTAAGGTCATCATTTTGTAAGTATCCATCTCTGTGGCAGATGTGGTGGTAGTAACCCCCATATCCTCTTCGCCCACGAGAACATTCTCTCTTGCGCGAACTATACGACTCGTTGATCTATATGTTCTGTTCAGGCGCGGAGTATTTATAGCTATCTCACGCACCGGCAGATCAATACGTCCGGTCATAAATGGATTACTGGTCACAAATGCTTGACCACGATATGTTTCTCCTCTTAGGAGCAGCTGAGTTTGTATGCGCTCCACTTGATTGAAGAAACCGCGGTAATCACGCAATACCAAGCTGGCCATAGATAGCCCGGAAGCCATCCCGATCACAGCGAGAAGCATAACTATGGATAGATTACCTTTTTCTTTTCTTAGGATACTAAACATTATTTACTCCTGTCTGTTGTTTGTAGAAAGGTGTATTTCATCTTACACCTTCCTGGCCATTAGGGTTCTAAAGTGAATTGAACGATATTCTCGCTGAGAAGGTCTGGGGCTATCATTCATTCTAACTCTTGCTTCAAGATTTATCTGAATGAGTCCCAAGTTTTCTTTAACTGCAAGACCTACCCCGCGAGTGGGGTCCGATACACCAAAATCTACGATCTCAACAACATCTTCATACTGTTCGCTGGGGAACAATCTATATGGGCCGATATGTCGACCCCTATAAGTCCAATAGGCATTGATTACATCATTTTCATAAATGAAGAGCATTCTGTCATTTGATTCTATGGGAGAGGATCTGGGCGGAACAAGTTCCACACCGTTTCCTTTATTGAGGAAGCTCGAATAGTTCGTGATCCGCATAGACCTTGAATTTGCAATGCCCATGAAGTTCGCTGCATATCCTTCATCCGTATCAATCCCATTTTGCATTGTAACCATCAGCTCCATCGCCTCTTGCTGGAGGCCTACAAAGTCGCTGATGCGTCTATAAGACTTATAGAAAGCAACAACCCCATACAAGGCAGCGGAGATGATCACAATCGTGATCACCATCACACTTACCACCTCAATGAGGCTGGTGCCGCGTTCATTTTTTATTACATTAATCATTATATATTACCGTTTATAGAAGTCTTCGTGCAACACGACACGCATTGGCTTCCTACTCTCGGGATCTGTCCACTCTACGATTGATCTAAGTTCATAGACCTCATAGCTAATGTTGTGTTCCACGATAGGAACCATTCTGCTTTCGACAGATAATCTTGCTTCCAACATCCTTCTATTGTCTAATGGAACAAGATCAATCGGTTTTCCTTGGAACAGATCAAACTGAGGCGGGATCTGTATCACATGATTTATACTATAGTGATATTGCCGTTCAAGCTCGCCTGCTGCGATCAGCGTTGCGGCTCTATGTCGGTAGTTTTGCAGAGTTTCTCTCTGGGCATACATGATGCCTATATATATTGACGTGATCAAAACGACCATGACAGCAGCGCTCACCAGAACTTCCACGAGGGTGATACCCCGCTCGTCTCTGAGCAAGCAGATGTCGTCGTGTGGAAAGCGGGGTTTCATCTTTTTCTCCCTTTAAAAACCGGCGCCGGTTGCAAAAAGTTTCGGATTTTCCGCAACCTCTTCTGCTACGGTGCGCTCCACATAGTCGTTCATAACCAAGTTATACAGAGATTGGTCTTTTGTCTGCATTCCTTCTTTTGTGGATGCTTGGATAACTGATGGAATCTGGTAGGTCTTCTCTTCACGAATCAGGTTGCGAACTGCTGCGTTTGCAATCATGATCTCAACCGCGGGAACCCTGCCCTTGCCGTCTTTCGTGGGCAAGAGAGTCTGGGAAATAACCGCTTCGAGGGATTCGGAAAGCATTGATCTTACCTGCTGTTGCTGTTCCTTGGGGAACATATCGATCACACGGTCGATAGATTTTGTGCAGCTGCTTGTATGCAGCGTTGCGAAAACGAGGTGCCCGGTCTCGGCTGCCGTGAGGGCGAGCGATACCGTCTCCAAGTCACGCATTTCACCAACGAGGATCACGTCCGGGTCTTCACGCAATGCACTACGAAGCGCATTTGTAAAGCTCAGGGTGTCGTGCCCCAATTCACGCTGGTTAATCAGGCTGTTTTTACTGCGATGCACAAATTCAATCGGGTCTTCAACTGTGATAATATGGCAATTACGAGAGTCGTTAATGGAGTCTATCATCGTCGCAAGAGTGGTGGATTTACCGCAACCGGTGGGACCGGTCACCAAAATCAAGCCTTTTTCTTTGCGAGTAAGGCGCTCCAAAATCTCCGGCAGACGCAGCTCTTGATAGCTCTTGATCTCATTTGGGATCACGCGGAAAGCTGCGGACATGCCATTAATCTGGTGAAAAGCGTTCACACGGAAACGAACATCATCCGAAAGTTTAGTAGAAAAGTCTATCTCAAGGTTTTCCTTGAACATTCTCTGCTGAACTTCTGTCATCACGCTAAAGATGAGAGTCTCAACTTCTTGCTCCGTGAGGATGGGAAGATTGAGCCTTTTCATCCTGCCGTTGACTCGCACCATTGGATGCGAGCCAGCGGCAACATGAAGGTCGGACGCGCCCGCTTCGGCGGTAAAGCGCAATAATTCATGGATTGTCAAAGTTTTGTCCTCCCTATATTAGTCGGCTTGCATGCCTCCGGTATCGGGGTCAGTCCATGTGTCAATTCCATATCCGTGAAACTGTGCATCATCGACATCATACCATACCTGCTTACCTTCGCCGCCGGCGAATTCTGCGGTTGAAGTTGCAATATATTGTTTCGGGGGGTTACCACCGATGACTTGAATGTTCCAGTTCTTCTTCGTTGATTCGCCGAGACTGGCTTCCTTCATTGCATCTTCAATGGTATAATGAGCGGTTGTACCAGTTGATTGCATCTGAATATCGTAGGCTTTACGAATTGTGGTGATTGCAGTCTGAGCTTCTGTGCTGCGAGATTTTTCGACATAGCGCAGATAGCGCGGAACTGCGATTGCTGCCAAGATGGCTACGATAATAACCACCACGAGCACTTCGATAAGTGTGAAACCTTTCTGGTTTTTCAGTTTTCTGAGCATTTTTGTATCCTCCTGGGAGTTCTTTTACTTGCTGTTTTAATACTCATGCACATTGTGAGCCAAATCGCTATAAATCTCTACGGAATTGATTGAACTTCGCTCAAAGACGCTTCAAATCCGTATCAATCGTTGCTTTTTGAAACACTATGCACTGATAGACACGATTAAAGACTTACTGCAATCTGTCAATATAAATATTTCAATTTAATACGTATTTGTGATTACAAGAGGCTTTGAGGGCTAAAAGAGATACGTTATGCAGCTACGATATCTGCGGGGCTTCCTCCCTTTTTGACTCTTCCAAAAACTCGATATTCAAGATTTGCCTAAAAAAAGAGACCGATTTTAGGTATTGGATAGAAATTCCGCTATGATATTTGCTTTTTGATAATGCGCGCATTTTCCCTCCTTTATATAGCCGTCATAAGCTCATCCTCATCAGCTTATTCTCAAGAGGCGCGCTATCCCTTAATTCCCAGCCACTTAGCCACTCCTTCCCCATTGGGTTCAGATGGAGATGTGGTCATGATGTGGTCATGGGCATGAGCATATCATAAGCAGAACACGGGCTGTATCCAATAAGGAAGGCATGGCAAAAAGCGCAAAAGCCCGCAAAAACTTTACATTCCTTGCAGGATTCACAAATTCCCATAGTATATATTGTATAAATCAAAATTGTTTTATATTAAAAACGACCTATCTATATGGTTCGGAACAAAAAGTTCCACAAAATGCTTGACGCAAAAAAGGGTATTTGCTTTTTTTGAATCTTGCAAGAAAAGAAACGTAATATAAGGAGCATAGAATGTCTTTTTTTAGACCCAAACTATTATCCGTGATGATAATACTGCTTTCGCTGAGCATCTTAGCAGCAGTAGGAATAACCCCACAAGTTGTCAGTAATTCAAACCTGATTGAAGACAAAGACATACTCGCCGAATACGACGGCGGCATAATTACTCGCAAAGATATAATGGACAAAATCTCAAAACTTCCTCCCGCATATCAGGGCAGGCTCATGACCATTGAGGGTCAGCTTCAGGTTCTGCAAAACGTTGCAACTGAAGAAGTTTTCTATTTGAAAGCCAAGGAAATGGGATTGCATGAAGGTGAAGTGGTTTTAGAAAAGCTGAATGATCTCGAACGCAGCTTTTATCTTCAAGAATACTATCGCGTGAATGTGTCCGAAAAAGTGGTCACCACCGAAAAGGAACTTGAAACCTATTACAACCTGAATCTTGACCAATACTTTGTGGCACCGAATATAACGATACATTATTTGCAGGCTGAGGACGAAGAAAGCGCACTCGCCGCAAAGGAAGAACTGGATGCCGGCGCCGCTTTTGCCGAAGTGTCTGATAAATATAACCAAAATACCTATTCCCGCGGTCTGAAAGGCGTGGTAAGATACGTTCGCCTCACAGGAAATATTCCCGGGCTCGGCAACGACTATGAGCTGGAAGATATCATCCGCACTTTGGAAGTGGACGAAGAAGTGACACATGGCCCTTATCACACCGAATATGGTTGGCATATCTTACGCGTTGTAGATAAGATAGAGGGACGTCAGAAGAGCTTCCTCGAGGTTCGTGAAGATCTCGAAAAGAAGGTAAACGTTCAGAACGCACAAAAGCTCACCGACGAAGTTCGCGCTCAGCTGAAAGAGAAATATGAAGCCGTGATCGATGAAGAATTGCTTGCTCAGGTTGATCTTCACAATACTGCCGCCAACGAAGGCATCGTCTATATGGTGCTTGTAAATTCTCCGCACGATGAAGTGATAATGACCGTTCAAGACCTTATTATCTATAGCAATAACCTCTCTCCGCAAGAGCAGATTTACTATCTCAAAGGCCCCGGCGTGGAAGCCATGCTGGAACAAGCGCTCATCCAAAACCTGATCTATATCGACGCGCGCGATAACGGCTATGATAAATATTTCAAAGATACTTACGACTATCTCACAATCTCCAAAAATATCATCATCCGCAGTGCTTATGAAGCCTTGGTATTGAATGACTTAGAGGTGAGCGACGAAGAGATAGAAGAATATTATGAAGCCAAAAAAGAAAGCTTTGCTTCCCCTGCAAATCGTAGCATTCAGGTTCTCTTTTTCAACGACCGCAAGGAAGCGGACAAGGTTTGGCGCAAGTTCAGAAGAGCGCACAAAAAGAAAAATGAAAAGACCATGGCTAAATTGGTCAAAAAACACTCTCTGAAACCAGATAAGTCTATATATGACAATATTTATAACAATGGCATCATCACCGGTTTGATGCAAGATATGGATTTCTCTCGCAGAATCTGGGACAACGAGGTGGGCTATCTCTCCCCCGTTTTCACCGCTGCGAATGGGGAAATAGTCTTCTTCAGAACCCTCTCGGAAGTGGAGAAAAAGTATAAGACTGCGCTCGAAGTGGGACCTCAGATCTATGGCGAAATCAAGAAAAACAAAGAAAGCAACACCCTGGAAAATGTGAGCGAAGAGCTGAAAGTGGAATTCAATATGAAGCTCTATCCCGAAAGAATTCGCCTCACGCTCACGCCGGAACAGCTCTTTGAATTTGCCGATAACGCCGCCAGAAATCGTAATTATAAAGATGCAATCCGCTTCTATGACCAGATTATTCTCTCATACCAAAATGGCGATGACGACTATAAGGCCTCTTTCATGAAGGCTTTCCTTATCGCGGAAGAGATGGGCGAAACCGATAGAGCCTTGGAGTTGTTCCAAGAGTTCTTAGAAAAATATCCCGAGGGCGATCTGCATGATTCTGTGGAATATATGATAGATACGCTCAGCGGGAATGCGGATATTCTCGAGTTTCTCGAAGACTAAAAGACGCGTAAATATAATGAAAGCGGAGCCTGATCGGTTCCGCTTTTTTATTTGTTCTGTGAGAAAGTCTTGGTGATAAAAACTATTCGCTGACGAAGCCCAAAAGTGAGCTCTGAACCCAGCCGCTCTTGCCGTCCGGGCTGCGCACCAATGCCCAATCATCTTGCTGCTTTTCCACCACGAGAATGCAGGCTTCGTGAACCACTGCAATCCGTCGGGAATCAACGCGGGGCTCCATCATCATGTCGGCTCTTTCCTCTATCATCACCGCTTTGTTATTGTTTTTGAAGCGGTAGTATTTCACCCCGGAAAGCCCGGCGAAGATCAGGAAGATCAGCAGCGTTATGCCCGTGATTAGTTCAGGCAGGGCGCGCTCCTTTTCTTCGTCATAAAAAAGTAGCCAACTTAAAGAAAGTGCGAAGATGAAAAAGAGGATGATTGAGATCAGCGCAAGGCGATCGAGATTGAGGAAGTCGTAGCTTTGCAGGGTTAGTCTCAGCAGGAATCCGTGCTTGGGATATAGCTCTCTATCTTCGCTGAGGCCGGTCACATAGTTCAGGTTTGCCCTTGCGCCGCTGTGGGCGGAATCTATGTTCAAGGCTTTGAGGAAATATTGCACGGCGAGTCCGCTATCGCCTAATTGCCAATGCGTTACGCCGAGGTTGTAAAAGAGGTCGGCGTTTTGCACTCCGCTGTCTTCCATGGCTTTGAGTTTTTCATATTCGCTACTGAAGAGCGGCATGAGGAGCATGGCGGCAATCAAGAATAAACAGAGCTTTTTCACTGTCTTTTGCCTCCGTTTTTAGCTATCTCGCGCACGAGCTTGCGGAAGAGAACGAAGTCTGAGCTAATCTCTATGGATTCAACGCCTTGAGGCTGGAAACGTCGGCTTGAGCATAGCCTTAGAAAGCTGCCCAGTTCGTGGATCAGGGTGCCGTCTATGGCGTGTTCTGTTAGGCTCTCCAGTTTCTCTTCGTTCGGCATGCCGAGGGGGATGTCATATTTGTCGGAAAGATAGGTAGAAAGCGCTGTTTCGGCATGTTGGTAAAACTCGATATTGAGGCTTTTTGCCAGGCTCTGCGCTGTGTCCAATTCCTTTTTGAGCTTGTTTTCTGCTCTCTTGATGCGGAAGGACTTGGGGTCGCGCCTTTCTTCGGCGAGATTGCGCGATACTTTCCAGGCAAATAGGCTTGCGATCAGGATGAAAAACAGCGCCAGCCAATACCATATCCTGTGGAAAAGCGGGCGGAAAGAGGGGTAGCTCTCGCGGCTGAGCATGGGGCGGATCGTGGCGGGTTTGTCGCCCTCCAAAAGTCCTGAGAAATATGAGGCGACGTTGGCGCTTTTCACCTTCACTCTCTGGTTGTCATCCTTGAAAGTCTGATATTTGCCGGAGTCTGTATCGAACCAGCTAAACTCCAGCGGGGGAATCTGATAGTTGCCCTTTTCAGCGGGGACGATCGTGTAATAAAGTCTTCTGCTGCCCTTGATATCGCCTTCTAAATTGTCAACCGGGACTGGGCTGGAAATCTGGGCTTTATCGGAGGCGAATTCAGGGTTGCCGAACTGGTTGAAATTGCCTCTGCCGGCTATCCTCAGCGTGTAGGTAATCGCTTCGCCTAAGGCTATTTCCTTCTCTTTCACCTCGCCGGAAACCGTGAAACTGCCCACTGCGCCGGTGAAGGATTTCGGCACGTTCTGCGAAGGCAGGGCAAGCACCTCAAAGCTTCTCTCCGCCGAGAATAGATCGATATTCATATAGCCAAATTCATAGATGCGGGCGCTGCCTCTCAGGCGAGGAACCTTCAGGCGGCCTTCCTGACGCGGGATGAGGGTGAGCTTCTTTAGCAGTGCGCGTTGCATGCGCTTTCCTTCGTGTTGAACGGTCTCATATTCCAGGCTGGTAGGCTGTTCAAAGATGCTCTTGCCATAGCCGGGGAAGTCGGTCTCATCGTCTATGGTGAAAGTGCGAACCATCTGATCTGTATAGAGATAGTAGGATACTATCAGCGGCTCTCCTTTATAGACCTTGGACTTTTCGGGAAAAGCGAGGATAAGACTCTTGCCTTGCACTCTATCGGTGCGCCAAGGCAGGTAATCTTCACCTGCTCCAAAGTTGCCAAATGGAGAGCTTCCGCCGCCGCGCGAAGAGGAGCCATCGCCCTTAACCACCGTAATTTTAAAGGATTGAGTGGTGTAAACTTTGTTGGCAATGGTGATTTTCTGGGCGGGGACATTCACCTCTCCCTCGCGTTGAGGCGAGTAGTAATATGTGTAATTCTTGTAATGCTCAGAGCTGAGCCTGCCATTGATGAGGCTGGTGCTGCTGCCGGAGGAGCTGCTCATGTTGATGAAGGTCATGCCTTCTATCTGCGGCGCACGTGGCTCGGAGATGTTAAGTCTTTTGCTGTCTTTGATTTGCAGGGTATATTCCAGCCTGTCGCCGAGGGTTATGGTCAGCTTGTTTACCGATGCGTTTACGCTCATACCCAGCAGGATAAGAGGGAGTAGCATAGTGATCAGGGCAAGTGTCTTTTTCATTTGCTTACCACCAGTCGTCATCCTTGGGAGGGGCTTGGGGTCTGCTTTTGCGCCTATCGCGGGATTCCATGTTGTCCAGGGCTTCGAGGATGTTGCGCAGCTCTTGTTCGTCTTGGTCTTGCTTATCTTCTTCGTCCTCGTTTTGCTCCTGTTGACCTTGTTCTTGCGGGCTGATTTCAAGTTTGCTCAACGCAAGTTCGAGGTTCTCGCGGGCGTCATCATCATCGGGATTTCGCAGTATCGCTTCTTCATAATATTTGATCGCCTTCTCCATCTCCCCTGCCTCAAAGGCGCTATTGCCGCGATCGTAGTAAAAATTGGGGTTGTCGGGTTCACATCTCAGCGCTTCTTCGCTTAGCTCTGCGCTCTCGTCAAAATCGCCCTGTTTATATCTTGCCTTGGCGCGGTTGCTCAGCGCGGTGCCGTCATGATTCTTCGCCTTCTTTGCAAAGAGCTTCTCGGCATTCTCATATTTACCCGCTTTGTAAAACTCTTTTCCCATGCTGGTAAAAAAGGCGAAAGGACGGAATATCAGCTCCGCCACGAAGAGGATAAGTATCGCTATCGCAAGGGCTAAGAGTATCTTATCGCGGCGCTTCATACTCGCTTCCTTTTTCTTTGGGAAATGAAGCTTTCCAGGACGATAAAGACGAGCGCAATCAAGATAAATAGGTGATATTGTTCTTTATAAACGGGGATGCTGCGGCGCGAAAACTGCTCTTGCTCGCTTTGGTATATGTTTGAAAGCATGAGGCTTATCTCGTTTGCGGAAGGTGTGACGTGATAAAATTGACCGCCGCCGGTCTTGGCGATGCGGCTGAGCATGGCTTCATCGAGGCGGCTGAGATGTTCCGCGCCCGTGATGGGATTGCGCACCACTGCACCGGATGCCGAACCCACGCCCATGGTGTAGATGCGCACGCCTTTTGCACTTAGGTCGCGAGCCTTGCTGAGTGCGCTGCCGGGAATGTCCTCACCATCCGAGATGAGGATGAAAACTTGGTTCCCAAAGCCGGAGTCAAAGCTCTTTGATGCCAGATCCAAGGCGCTGCCGATATTGGTGCCTTCCTTCACCGCCGAATCCGTGCTAAGCCCGCTTAAGACCATCTTGATGGCCTCATGATCGTCCGTGAGAGGGCATTCCAGAACCGAGGCGCCAGCAAAAGAGATGATGCCCACTCTATCCGTGCCGAGCTTATCCACAAAAACCGAGATCTGCAAGATGGAGCGAAGCAAGCGATTCGGGCTGATATCCGTGGCTTCCATGCTGCGCGATACATCGATTGCAAAGATGATATCCATGCCGCCCGTCTCCAATTCACGAGGGCGAAAGTCCCATTGCGGACG
>DUNQ01000039.1 GCA_012839325.1 Candidatus Cloacimonadota bacterium | reverse complement strand
TCAGAGATGAACTTGGCATTGGGGTCTTTTTCGGGATCGGCGGTATATAGTCCATCCACTTTGGTGGCTTTGAGCACGAGATCAAGCTTGAGCTCGATTGCTCTGAGCACCGCTGCGGTATCGGTGGTGAAATAGGGATTTCCCGTTCCGCCCGCGATGAAGCAAATCTTTCCTTTTGCAAGCGCTTGTGATACCTTGGGCTGGCTATATTGTCTTGCAACTTTATCCAAGACGAAGCTGGAAAAGACCTCTGCCGCACAGCCTTTGCTGAGCAGGATTTCAGAGAGATACAGCGCATTTTGGATGGTTGCGAGCATGCCGATATTGTCCAGAGTGACACGATTGAGCTCTTTTTGGCCCCAGCTGCCGCCGCGGAAGATATTGCCTCCGCCCAATACGACAGCTATGCCATAGCCCAAGTTTTTGAGTTCGATGAGCTCATCGGTCAGCCTGTCGCAGACCTCGGCATCAAAGCCAAATCCGGCTTTTCCGGCAAGAATCTCGCCGCTGAGCTTGAGCATCACGCGCGTCATTTTCTCCGGGTGAAATATGCTTTTGTCTGTCATCCTAATTATCGGGTTTTATTCGCCCAGTGCGTAGCGCACAAAGCGTGAGATTTGAATGTTTTCACCGGTTTTTGCGATTGAATCGGTGAGCAGGTCTTTTACCGTACGCTTTTCATCGCTGAGCAGTTCTTGATCCAAAAGTGAGTTTTCGCTTCTGAATTTCTTGATTGTGCCTTCAACGATTTTTTCAACGATTTCCGGCTTTTTGCCTTCGTTGATAGCTTTGTTGCGAGCGATCTCGGCTTCGCGAGCGATGATTTCTTCATCGATGTCTTCGCCGGATACTTCCAGAGGATTGGCTGCAACGATCTGAAGCGCAATCTCTGCGGCAAGAGCTTTAAATTCTTCGGTGCGAGCCACAAAGTCGGATTCGCAATTAAGTTCCAGGAGAACTCCCAGCCTTCCATTAAAGTGGATATAGGAATAGATAATTCCTTCTTTTGTTGCACGGCTGCTGCGGGATTCTGCTCTGCTGATTCCCCTTTCGCGCAAGAGTTTGATTGCCTCATCCACATTGCCTTTGGCTTCCACGAGAGCCTTGCGGCATTCCATCATGCTCACTCCGGTTCTGTCGCGCAGCTCTTTGACCATTGTTGCGGTTATTTCTGCCATTTTATATTCTCCTTAAATTATATTCTTGATTATTTGTGCGGTGTCGGGGTGCATTATGCTTTGCCGACACCGCTTTAAATTTGGGATTATTCCTCGGTAGCAGCTTTTTCTTCGGCTACTTCTTCTTCGACTTCTTTTTCCTCAGTTGCTTCTTCTTTGGGAGCTTCTTCGGTCTTTTCTTTTGTGGTCTCTTCAGCGGCTGCTTCCGGTTTTTCGGCGGTTTCGGCTACTTCTTCGCCCACATCTTTGCCTTCACTGCTGAGTCCGCGACCTTCCAATACGGCATCTGCCATGATGGAGGTGATCAGCGTGATAGCGCGGGTTGCGTCGTCGTTCGAGGGTATTACATAGTCGATGAGATCGGGATCACAATTTGTATCTACCATTGCGACGATCGGGATGCCCAGGATGCGGGCTTCGTTTATGGCGATACTTTCGTATTGGGTATCAACGATGAAGATTGCTGCGGGCAGCGTGTTCATTTCACGGATTCCGCCCAGTGAATATTCAATCTTATCGTGCATTCTTCTCATCTTCTGAGCTTCCAGCTTGGTATAGCTTTCGAGCGTGCCATCGGCTTCGATATTCTCGAAGTATTCCATCTTCTCGATGCTTTTGCGGATGGTCTGCATGTTTGTGAGCATGCCGCCATACCAGCGCTGGTTCACATAAAAAACTCCGGCCCTTTCAGCTGAATCACGGATGGCTGCCTGCGCTTGCTTTTTGGTTCCCACGAAGAGGATATATTCGCCGCGACTGGCAACTTCTTTGATGAACTGATAGGCTTCGTTTATGGCATCGACGGTCTGTTTGAGGTCGATGATATGGATCCCATTACGTTTGATGAAGATATATTGCTTCATCTTGGGGTTCCATCTAAAGGTCTGGTGTCCAAAGTGGACGCCTGCCTCCAAAAGCTGTTTCATTGTTACTACGGACATTAATTATCTCCTAATATACGGTTTTCTTTCCCTGTGGAGGATTCACGCAATTCAGAGGGCATCATTTCCTCACCGCCTTGCAACTCGCTCCCAAGGATTATTTGGCATCTCTGCTGCCTTCCATATTCTTCCAAGCTCATTAATCCAAGGATTAACGTTTGGAGAACTGGAATCTCTTTCTGGCTGCAGGACGACCCGGTTTCTTGCGCTCTACCATGCGGGAGTCGCGCGTGAGAAATCCGCGGGCTTTAAGTATGGGTTTAAGCTGTTCATCATATTCAACCAAAGCGCGGGAAATGCCATGACGGATGGCACCTGCTTGACCGCTGAGTCCGCCGCCTACGACATTTACATAAACGTCGAAGTTTTCGGACATACCAACTGCCTGCAAGGGCTGTTCCACCACCATCTCCAAGGTTTCTCTTTGGAGATACTTTTTCATCTGCACTTTGTTGATGATGCGCTTGCCGGTTCCGGGAGTGAGTCTCACGCGGGCTACGGCTACTTTTCTTCTTCCGACTGCATTATAACTTTGCATATTCGTGCATTCTCCTTACAAACTAAGCTCTGCGGGCTGCTGCGCACCGTGAGGGTGTTCGCTGCCGGCATAAACTTTAAGTTTTTTCATCATTGCGCGTCCCAGCTTATTTTTGGGCATCATGCCGCGAACGGCGTGCTCAATAATACGCTCGGGATGCTCTTCCAACATCTTTGCATACGGAATCTCTTTCAACCCGCCGGGGTATCCGCTGTATCTCTTATAGACCTTTTGCATGGCTTTCAAGCCGGTTACGCGAACCTTTTCGGCATTGATCACGATTACAAAATCGCCCGTATCAATATTAGTCGCATAATACGGTTTGTTTTTTCCACGCAAGATCGAAGCGATCTCAGAGGATAACCTGCCAAGGGGGAGACCCGTTGCATCCACAACATACCAGGCGTGTGTAATGTCGCTCTGGCTTGGAGTTAGAGTCTTCATCAATTCTCCTTAACGGTTTTTCTGTATGTTAGACAAGCTTTTTGAGAGTTGCAATAGTGTCAAGTAAATTGATTTTAGCATGCTTTGTGAAGAGGGGAAATGATATTGTGCAGGAACGTTCACCTGAGCAGCTTTTGTTGGATCGCAAACGTCCTCGTTTGCGCGTAAATAATCCATCTAAGTGGCAGGTGTGGTATACCGCGAGCAAAGACAATCCAGTTAAGCGGCTGGTGCGGCGACATCCTGTCGCCGCGAGCGTCAATATATCCACATAAACACAAGATATAACTACATTTACACTGTCTCACTACCCCATTTTCTCACAAGACAAAAGACACATCAAAAACAATAAAACTAACACAGCATGTTAATTCTTCTTGACAATAATCGTTGTCTGAATATATTGTATCTTAAATAGAGTGATTATTAGGAATGCACGGCTATTGTATTTCTCTTTAAAGCTCTGATAAGGCGCTTGTTGTGCAAAAACAAAAGCTTGAATATGAATATAAAGGTAAGGCAATGGAAATATCTTTTATCTCACGAAAAATCGAAAAGCGGTGTTTAAATGAGAAAGAGATGATCAGAAAATATGGAGATTTGAGCCAAAAGCTGAAACAGAGATTAAGCGAATTAGAGGCAGCCGCAAATTTGAAAGAATTGCCACCTTTCGCCGGGTGCCATCCGCTTTATGGGAACTATAAACATTGTTATGCATTACATTTAAAACAGCCCTACAGACTGATTATTGAGCCAAATTGGCATAAACTTGGGCTAAGAAAAGGACAACACATAGAATTAACTGAGATTAATTCAATAGTGATAGTAGGAGTGATCGACTATCATTGACAGGGAGTATGAGATGAGCAAGAAGCATGAATTTAAGCCTGATTACGTGGTTCTGCCCGGTGAATCAATCAAAGAAATGATTGATTATATGGGTCTTACACAGAAAGATTTTGCTCGAAGATTGGAGATTTCAGAGCAAAGCCTAATTAGAATATTACAGGGAAAACAGCCCATTACACACGAAACAGCATTAAAGTTGGAATTGGTAACAGGTGTATCAAATGAATTTTGGATTGCACGTGAAGCAAACTATCAGAAGCATTTAGCGCGTTTGGAAGATGAAAAAAACGAAGAAATAAACAAAGAATTTTTAAAAAGATTTCCCATTAAAGAATTGATAAATCGAGGTATAATCAAGGCTAGCAAGGATGCGGCTGAACTGAAGAATGAGATATTACGATTTTTCAAAGTGGGGAATATTGAAGCATTTTATAATGTTCTTGATCACAATACTGTGGCAGCACGAAGCTCAAAAGCTTATCCCACCGAAACCGTAAATGCTATAACCTACCTGCATCTTGGCATGAAAAAAGCAGAAGACATGCATCTGGGTGAATATAGTCATAAAAAACTTGATATGGCGATAGAGAAACTGCGTGAGCTCACCAGGAAAGAGCCGGAGATATTCGTGAAAAAAACGCGCGAGATTTTGGCGGAAGCCGGAGTTGCCGTGGTGTATGAACCGCGCTTTAAGGGCATGCATCTGAACGCTGTATGCAGTTGGACTTCCTCCATAAAAGGCAAAGCAATAATCGTGATGAACGATAAAGGCAAGTCAGAAGATATATTCTGGTTTTCCCTTTTTCACGAACTGGGCCACATCAGATTGCACGGCAAAAAACAAATGTTTTTGAACTATGGTAAAACAGATGAGACGCTCGAAAAAGAGGCAGACGACTTTGCTGCCGATCAGCTGCTTCCTAATATAGAATTTGATAAAGGTATATCAATAAATGAAGATATGATCTATGAAATTGCAGGTAATGCCGGAATAGCTGTCGGAATAGTGGCAGGCAGATATGCACATCAAACAGGAGATTATCGAAAGTTTAGGCATCTGATCAGGAAACTTGAGATTACTTGAAG
>DUNQ01000038.1 GCA_012839325.1 Candidatus Cloacimonadota bacterium | reverse complement strand
TCTCATACAGCGTGCGAGTCCGCGCAGCATTCAGGGCATGAAAGAGCTTGCTAAGATCTATCAAAAGTGGCGCGAGGCGGATCTATGAAAAAATTCCTGATCTATCTTACCATCTTACTTGCATTTGCCGGCATGATTGTGCTGTATCTTTTCAGCGGAAATCCGGGGCAAAACATTGTGCAAAACGTAAGACTGCCGAGGCTGGTGCTCACGGTGGTCACCGGCATGAGTCTCGCGGCTGTGGGAAGCGTATATCAGCTGATGTTAGGCAATCCTTTAGCAGATCCTTATATACTCGGAGTCTCATCCGGCTCGGCTTTGGGAAGCATCATCTTTGCGAGCTTGGGGCTGATTATACTCATGCCTTTGGGCGGATTCATCGGAGCGCTGCTCACCATGCTCTTGGTCTGGCGCTTGGCGCTCAAAGACGGGGTTTTTGATAAGGGAAGACTGATCATCGCAGGAGTGGTGGCAGGCTTGTTTTTCTCCAGCGGAATTTCTCTCTTAATGTATTTAGGCAAAGAGGATACCGTTCTCATTCTCAGCACTTTAATGGGTAATTTAGGACGCATTTTCAGCCACCAAGAATATCAGATTTTCCTGGGGCTCAGCCTATTTTTGGGCATACTCATCTTTTGGCTGTATCTACAAAGTCGCGCACTGGATATCATGAGCACCTCGGATCACTATGCGCAGAGCGTGGGAATAGGCGTGCAGGCGCTCAGAAAGAAGATATTTTGGATCAGCTCACTCATCATCGGAATCGTCGTGTCCTTCGCCGGCATCATCGGCTTCGTGGGACTCATAACCCCTCATATCATGCGCATGTTGGGGTTCAACAAGCAAAGTGAAATCTTTCCCGGGAGTATGTTTTTCGGGGCAGGATTTCTCCTCATGTCAGACTTTTTGGCAAAAAACATAGGCGGAATAGAGCTGCCTGTGGGCGTCATCACCGCTGCGGTGGGCTGTCCCTTCTTTGCCTATCTGCTGATGAGGAAATAATCATTTGAAAAATATGGAGACTACAGTGATGCACGAAATTCAAGCAAAACTCAATGAGATTTTCCACCAATATATGTTGATGCTAAGAGACCCTTTGATTTATCTGGCGATAGATGAGGACACGGGCGGATTTGCCGAAATTGAAAAGCTGGGAATCAAGCTGGCAAAGCAGCGCGGCATGGTAAGCGCAATTAAATTGGATAAGGCAAAAAAACTCACCGAAGAGCTGGAAAGCATCGTTGACTTCAAAGAAGAGCCCGAGATTGGGCTTTTGATCAAGATTAACGCTATCGGAATATATATGATTTTGGACGATGCGACCATGCTGAGCACCACTATTCAAGAAGCGATATTTCTCACGCAACGTAGCCGTGTTCCTTATCTCGAGCTGTGTGTGGAAGGGCTCAAGCTATTTCTCAGTCATAGGGCGCTGAACACCATTGATAACCAGCTCGAAGCACTTGCAAATCGCATCGATGAGGCAGAACATCCATATTATCGTACTTCGCTCATAGTCATTGTGGGAATTCTTTATATGCGCAACCGTCAGTTTGATATAGCTTTGGACTATTATACATTGGCTTATGAGATAGCCGAAAGCAATCAACTCAGCGCAGTTTCTTTGGAAATATCGCTGTGGATCTTGATGTGTTCCGCAGAGCTGAAAAAGATAGAATTGGGAGAGCAATTTTATGCCGTGGGTGAAGATCTAATTTCGCACATAAGGCTTCCTCAATATAAATTTGCATTTCAACACTACTATGGCAGGCTCAAGATGTCTCAGGAAGACTACCCGGCGGCAGTGCTATTCTTCCAAAAAAGCATTGCTTCATACAAAAAGCTGAGCCACATGGGATATAGCATTTATATTGAGAGCCTCAGAATCATTGCAGAGGCGCTAAATAAGGTGGGCGATCCAAAAAGCGCGCTGTCCTATCTCATGGAAGCAGAAGAGGTTATTAAAACTCAGAACAGAGTGGAAAAAGAGATGAATTTGAACTTGGTTATCGCTACGACTATGGTGGAATTAGATCGTTGGGACGAGGCGATTTCGAGGCTCAATACCGCTGCAGACTTTTATCGTAAACATCAGAAAAGTGATAGACTTCTCGTAGCTTCAAGGCTGATTGCAAAGTATCATGCGATGAAAAACAATCCTCAGGAAGCCTATGAGGTTATGCTGGAAGTGGATAAGATAAATACGCAGACCATCTACGAAATCCAGCAGGCGCATAGCCAATTCAGCGCGGATAAACTCAGGCATATCACGCAAGAATCGCGCGAGATGAAAGCCAAATATGAAAGATTAGTAAAAGAGATGTCGCGCAGAACTTATGAGCGTTTTTCCGGCAAGAGCGAGGCGGCGAAAAGAGTGGTGGATGCCGCTACTTTGGCAGCCATGCAAAAGGATGCGAGTGTCTTCCTTTCCGGTGAAAATGGAGTCGGCAAAAAGATCGTCGCGCAGATGATTCACTATGGTTCAGAAAAAAGCACGGGCGATTTCCATAATATGAATTGTGCCGCGCTCAGTCCTAAAGAATTGGAATCTAAGTTCTTTGGTGAGCCCAATAAATCGAGTAATGAAGGGCAAGATAATCGTGGATATTTTGCAATCGCTGCAAATGGAACGCTGTATATAGATGAGGTGACGACATTGCCTATGGACTTCCAGGCGAGGCTGGCGGAAGTTCTGGAATGTGGATATTTTCAAAATAGAAACACAGGAAGTAGAGAGAAAGTCAGCTGTCGCATCATCTCTTCATCTACGAAAAACATGCTTAATCTCGTGCGAGGAAAGAAGTTTAACCTAAATCTACTCAATAAGTTAAATGTGCTTGAAATAGCCATCCCTGCGCTCAGAGAAAGAAAGGAAGACCTTCCGCAATTGGTGGAAAACTTCGTGCGCAATATCTCTTGGGAACGTGGCAAAAGCATGCCGAAACTGGAGCATTCCTTTTATACTCGGCTTAGCGATTATGAATTCCCCGGCAATATCAGCGAGTTGAAGAATATCATTGAACAGCTTTTCATCCTCTATTATAAGCCGATGTGGAACGCTGAGATATTGGAAAACATTACTGCTTTTAAAGAGAGTAAAGTTTCGCTGCATAGCCTCTTGGAGCATGATCTTGAGGAGATAGATAAAGATAGGATCAGGCAGGCTTTGCGTAAGACCGGAGGGAAGCAAAAACAGGCGGCAAAGCTCTTAAATATGTCTGAATCTACGCTGTGTCGTAGGATACAGAAATATGGCTTGAAGCGCTGATCCGGGCTGTATCGGCGTTCTGATTTACGGCAAGAGCATGGGGTTTATCGTGCTTTTGCCCTGATGGCTATTTATCGGACAGTCGCGGACTTAGTCCCTCTTCATGAAGGACACATATTCCTGCTCAAAGGTATAATCATCCAGCATGGGCATGGCTTTTAGTGCAGCTATATAATCGTCAAGCTGGTCGCTTTCTTCATCGATGGCGCCGGTTTTGAAGTCTATCACCATTACCTTTTTCTGCTTGGAGTTCACCATTATCCGATCTATGCGATAGTCGGCAATTGCATATTCGGTGAGCACCATGTCGTAATCTTTGGAGAAGATGGCGGGTGTCTTTTTCACTTCATCGGCGATGGTGGCGAAGAGTTCGTTCAGTTCATTTATACTCAAAATCGAACCGTAGCGACGCAGGGTAAAGCTCTTTGCTTCGCGGTGTTCTTCTTCGAGATCGTACTTGATGAAGCTGAGATAATCGTGGATGATGGTGCCGCGCAGGGAGCTCTTCTTTTCTACATATAGCTCGCGGTGTGAGGCTATCTCGGGCTTGGAGATGTCTTCAATCTCCTGCCAATTTAGCTCGTGTGGAGCTGCGGTGATGAGCGTTCTCTGTGGTGTTCTCGCTTCGCTTTGCTCTTCGGTGGGTATGCTCTCTGCATCGATGGCTTTCTTTTCTACTAAATGGCTGGTGATGCGGCTTTTGAAGAAGCGTGCGTGAGGGTTGTCGTCTTCGTTGAGTGCAGTCGTTTCGCCGTCGATGGATTCCAAGCATGCCTCTACCATGCTCAGCGCGAGGTTGATGTCGCCATCCTTTTTCTTGCCGTCCAAATACTCGTCGAAGGGCTTGGCGGTGGGATAGCCAAAGAAGATGTGCAGTCGGGTCTTGGCGCGCGTGAAAGCCACATAGAGGTTGTTCAACTCTTCCAAGAGGGCGAGGTTTTCTTTGCGCTCCCAAATCTCGCTCTTCGGGCAGTGGGAGAGTATGCTATCATAATGATATGTAATCACATAGTCCCGGATATCTTCAAAGCCGTCGTCTGCATAATCAATCGCCCAAGAGAGGTCTTTTTGATGCATGCCGCTGGTGTCGAGATCGTAATAAACAAAGACTTTATCGAACTGCAAGCCTTTGGATTTGTGTATCGTGAGCAGCTGGATCTGGGTGCCGCCTTCCACGCTCACCTGTTTAAAGGCTTCGTCTTTGATGTTTTTGGAGAGGTAATCGAGGAATTCTGTGGTTTTGAGGCTCTGTTCGGATTCTTGCATCTCCCAGCTCTTGACGATCTTTTGGAATTGGTGTAGGTTGAGGAGATCGCGCTCGGCTACCTTGTCCATATCGCGCAGGCAAAGCTGGGATATCTCGCGGATGATGTGGTAGGGGCTCATCTCTTTGTGTTTGGCAGCCAGATTCATGAAGAAACTCAGCTCTTCGGGGAGTTCTATGTCTCTTGGTTCGCTGCTATTTAGGTGGTAGATTGCGTCTATCACTTCTTTGAGAACCGGCGCAGAGAGGAGCAGGTAGTCGCTGCGTAGGAAACTCAGTAGGTCTATCCAGTCGTGAAATGCCACGAAGCGCAGCCAGGAATATAGGGGGCTCACCAGTCTGTGTTCTGTGATGCGTGCGGAGGGCTGGAACACTCCGGCTACTCCCTTTTCTTGCAATAGTTGCTGTATCGCGGCGAGTTGTCCGGTCTTGCGACATATGATGGCGCAGCTTAAGTCTTCGCCTTTCTTATCAATGTATTTGAGCACGATGTCTTCCACGAAATGCTTGTAGCTGAGATACTTCTCGCCCCTGTGTCTGTTATAGCCGAATACGGTGGTAGAGATGTTTGTTGAGGAGTCATTCAGGGCAGAAGAAACTGCATCGTATTGCCATCTTAGCTCCTTTGATTTCAGGTAGTTGCGCAGGGCATCCGACGTAAAGATTCTATTGATAAAATCCATCATATCGGGCGAAGAGCGATAGCTGAGATCGAGGCGATTCGGCTCTACATTTCTCAGCGGAGGAACGATGTCTCTGAGTTTGATGAGTAGCTCTCGTTCACCGCCTCTCCAGCCATAGATGGATTGCTTTTGATCGCCCACGATGATGACGCCGCCGAATTCTTTGCTGCCTATGCCGGCGCAAACTTCTTCCATGATGGGCTTTAAAATCTTGAATTGTAAGAGCGAAGTGTCCTGAAATTCGTCGATTAGCATGAAGCGCGTCCTGTGGGTGAGGAATTCATAGAACTCGTTGTCCGGCATCATGTTATTGCGTCTGAGTTCGGATTCCGCCGAGTGTAAGGTCTCAAAAGTGAGCCATGTGATGTCTGAATAAGTGAGGTTTTTATAGCGGTAAATCAGTGAGTCATACTCTTTTAGGATGATCTCCCACACGCTGAGAATCTCTTCCTGTTCGGGGATGAGGAAGTCGTTGTAGATCACGGCTGCGAGAGCATTTAGAAGATCTTTATGAAGCTCGGCTGCTTCTTCTTTTCTATCTTTGGCAATGGGGCGAGAATCATAGAAAGGGCTTTTCTTCATCACGCCGAAGAGCTTTAGCGCACGATAGGAATCCCGGCTGAATGCAACAAAGGCGTCCACGAGCTCATCCTTGCTTTTTGGGGGATCTATAAAGAAGTTTCTGGTGGCAACTTTGAGCATGCTTTCCCAAGTCCTTGCTTTTGCTTCTCTGGCGCTTTCAAGCTCGTCGAAGAGCGCAACACAGCAATTTCTGAAAGTGGCCGACACATCCTCACTGCGGGGCTTTTCTCCCACATAACATTCTTTGATGAGGAAATATAGCCAGCGGTTCTCGATGAGCATGGCAAACATGTCTTCATAGCTATCGAGATTGCGCTGGACGCGGCGTGAGAGCAGGGAATCGATGCGCTTGCGAAACTCCGGCTTCATCAGGTGATCCAGGAGGAAAGGCATGCGTTTATTGACTGCATTCTCGTCTAAATCATAGTCGTCAATGCTGCGCTGAGGTCTCACAATATTGCGGAAGATATTGCCCGTATAGCTATCAATAGTCATGATTTGCAGGTTTCTCTGATCTGTGAGAATCTGCAATTTGGCAAGGGAGAGTATGCCCTTTTGCCGGTCGGTGAGTCCGTCTTCGCTTAGCGGGAAGATATCCCCAAGAGCCTTGATGAGAGTGGGATTGTCTCCCGCGATGAGTCCATCGAGATGCTTGATGATCTCCTGTCTGATCTCGGCGGTTGCCTTGCGCGTGAAAGTGATGGCAAGTATGCTGTCGAGGCTAAAATCAGGATGCTCAAAATACTTCAAAATGATGGCAATATACTCCAAAGAGAGCCTGTATGTCTTTCCCGTTCCAGCGCTTGCGGTGATTATTCTATTTTGAAATCTCATATTCATTTCTGTGCCCCCTGTACGATAAGATCGCTGCGTGTAATTGTTTGGAGCATATCCCGTCCGGCGCCCCTTTCCGGCACTTCATATCCGAAGGATAGACAGCGACTTAAGCTCTCAAATATCTGCTCATAAAACCTATTCTTTTTGTTGTCGTTTATGCTCTGATCCCTGTCTCTTTCCATGTCTAATATCCTCCAAAAGCTGGATACCACGGTCTTGGTGTCAAAATAGCCCTCGTAAAGCCATTCATAGAAGGCGAGCTGACGGTAATCTGAGCCGCCGGTCTTGAAGTCTATGATATAGTAACTGTCCTGTGCATCTATGCGAAGATCCGCTCTGCCATTGAGTTTTGGGAGGTATTCTTCCTCATAATCATCGGGCGGGGGTAGGAACTTTATCAGGTTTTTGCCGCCGGGGATGTCGGAGTTTTCCGGGATCATGGTAAAGCTCTGGCTCTTTAAGGACTTGATCATGAATTCATGGTAGAACTCTTGTAGAGATAAGACCAATCTATCGCTGATGATCTCCTTTAGGAAGTCGCTGTTGTAGTTCTTGGGGATCTTGTATCTAAACTCCGGTGAGTCAATTAGTTCAAGGAGCTTTGTCTTGAGGAAATCTTCATCTGTAAACATGCTTTTCAGTTCGCTCACATGGTCTATTTTCCGCGTTTTCAGCCCTAAGATTTCCTCGAAATATTTATGCATAAAGCTGCCGAAAAGTAGAGGCTGTATGGTCTCTTTGAGGTCGGTCTCCAGCGCTCTGATGCGGCGATTGTTGTGGATATACCAAGCGAAGGGATTTACGCAGAGTCTGATGAGGGAATCGCTGCCGAATACTATTGTTTTGCTGCCGTTGAAGTCTGTTTGTGGGCTGGTGGGCAGGTGGTAGAAATGTTCGTCCGGGTTCTTGAGGAAGGCGGTGTTTTCATGGATGAATTCCTTGCTTTCAGCAGAACATATCTGCGGGCGAGAGCCGAAGAGTTCATTGATGTCCAATTTGCTGAGCTGATGCTCGCTTCTTTGCATCTCAAGGCCGTCCACAAAAGTGCAAAGCTCTTCTACAAAACTGCTGGGATGCACGTTCTCCTCAACATTGCTATATGTATAGATATCAACCTCTTTGGCGAGGAAGACCAGCCTCATGAAGTAATAGCGTTCCCAGGCGCGGATGGTGTCGTAAGCCAAAAAGCCCAGCCTTTGCTTTTGAGCTTCGTTGAGCAGCCATGTAGGCGCCGGGTTTTGGGGCAAGATCCCTTCCACACACTGCAAGAAAGCGACATTGGGATAGATACGATTGCGGCTATCAAAGAGGTTTGAGACCTGCCAGTTTTTCGAAGGCGTCTTGGGCTTGAACTTTAGACGTTGCGACTTCACAAAGTCCACCCAAAGCGAGAAGATACCCGCTCCGGGATTGTCGAAGATATCCTGCCAATCGCTTACAATTCCCAGCTTCTCGGCAGTAGCGAAGTTTGCCAAAGCCTTCCAAATCTCTTCTAAGATGCTGCTTTTAGTCATCTCCTCGGCGCTGCAAAAGTCTTGCGGATTCAGCTCTTTATCGATGAGATCTATGAGTTCGTCCACATTGGTGAGCGCCAAGACTATTTTAAGGATATCAAACAGGCTTTCCAGTAGTTCGCAAAGCGTTTCATCCTCTTTCTTGATGCCGAAGTTCTGCTCTTTCTCGATGTCGAAATATAGCACTTGATTGTCGCTGAACTTGAATATGGCTTTCCGCAGTTGCTCTTGCTTCGCCTCGTCCCAATCGTCAACGAGACATTGATTTAACCTGATATCAAGACAATAGCGCATGATGATGGCAAGCGGAACGTAGCCCTTGTTGGTAGAAGGATCAAGAGCAAGCTCACGCAGGAAAGACAGCATGCGAAACCAATTGCTATGCACAATGGGAAAGACATTTGGCGGGCTCACGAGCTCAGGCGGGAAGTATGCAGAATATGAGCTATTTAGAAACTGATTGTCGATGATGGCAGAAGCTTCTTTGGGGCTTTGACTGCGGATGAATTCCAGCGCTGCGGCGTCTTCATTGGCGCAATGTTTAAGCCTGATATTGGGCTTTTCATCAAGGCTTTCCCAAGCTTTTCGCGCATCAAAAACCTCTACATTGAGCTTGCCCTCTTTGGGCTTAATCCCGTGATAGAAGAGGATTAGCTCGTTGCCGCCATCTTTACAGCGCCTTAGCAGCTCTTCCTCGCGCGGGCTATAATAATATTGATTTATGATCATGATGCGCTTACCCGTGAAGGGAATCTCGCCGCTTTCAGGCAGAGGTATGAAGAGTTTATCCGTGAAGCCTCTTTCGCCGATGAACTCCTTATAGCGCAAGACTATCTGCGAGAGCCTGTTGAGGTGATCTTCTTGCCACTCTCGCATCCGCATCTCCAGCTCTATGAGCTTCTCCAGCGCCAGTGCGTCATAGCCCGCCTCCTGATTTTCGTCCAAGAACTTAAAGAAATTGATACCCCAGCTCACAAGATCGTCGTAATCCGAGATGTGGAAATAGTCCTTATCTTCCTCTGTGAGAACCTGATAGAGCGCCAAAAGCCTCTTGTCGTCAGCGATTAGCGGCTGCTTCGGAAAGCATAGACTCTCTTTAAATTCCTCCATCGCAAGCCACTGAATATCCAAGAGTTGCCAATTCTTTTCATATTCCTTGCGTGCAAGCTCCGCCGCCACGCGGGTGGGAAAGATCAAAACCGTCTTATTTCTGATGTGGGCAAAGGCCTCCCGCATGAGGTCAGCCCTCAAGTCAATAGCGACTATTCTCATAGAATACTCCTTATAATAATGGTGATAAGAGGCGGCAAATCGACTCTTTACTGCGCTCTACAATGCTGCGGCGCGAGAACTCATAAAGGTCTATGCGCCGGCTATATGCGAGGTCTTCACTGAAAGCATCACTGGCTTTATCGATCAGCGAGTCTTCATAGATCAGCGAAGTGAGCTCAAAATTGTGGTTAAAGCTGCGCAAATCCATATTGGCCGTGCCCAGCCCTAAAACCTCGTCGTCCACGATGAGTATCTTGGCGTGCATAAATCCGCGTGTGTATTCAAAGATCTCCACACCTACCTCCAAAAGCTCCTGAAAGTAGGAGCGTGAACCCCAAAAGACCACGAAGTGATCTGCATTATGAGGCACGATGATCTGCACCTTGACCCCGCTTATCGCTGCAGTTTTGAGCGCCATGAGCAGCGATTCATTGAGGATGAGATAAGGGGTATTGATGCGGATAGAATACTTTGCGCTGGCGATTGCCGAAAAGTATAACTGCAAGATGTTTGCATGGTTTGTATCCGGCCCGCTGGCTATCATCTGCACGGGCGAGATATTGGAAACTTTGTGATTTAAAACAGGCGCCAAATACTTGTCCATATGCTCTTTGGTGAGTAGGTTTTCTTTGCTCACAAAATACCAATCTTCCAAGAATATCGCCTGCAAACTGAAAATATTTTCCCCGCGGAAGATGGCAAGCGAATCGCGCCAATAACCAAAATAGGGGTCTTTCCCCAGATATTTATCGCCGATATTGAGCCCGCCGAGATACGCCACCTTGCTGTCCACGATCACGAACTTGCGATGATTACGATAGTTCATCCGGCTATTCAAAAAGGGGATCCACACAGGCATGAAGGGCACAAACGCAACTCCGGCATCGGTGAGCGCTTTCTTGAAAGATCGCGGCAATTTCCAACACGCCACGTCGTCATAGATAAAGCGTACTTCCACGCCGGCTTTCGCCTTCTCGATGAGGAGGTCTTTGAGCCTATCCCCCGTGCTATCCGCCGCCACGGAAAAGAACACGAGATGAATGTGTTTTTGAGCAGAGCGGATGCCGTCCAAGATGGCATCAAAGGCCATATTTGTATCGCTGATGATCTCTATATCATTATGAATAGAGAGGATGGCTTTGCTATTCTTTTTAAGCAGGCGATACAGCTTCCGCTCCAAACCGCTCTCCAAAAGCGCCTCCGAAGCCTCAGGAAAGTGTTGATAAATATTATCTAAAGCCTCGTTATCAAAGAGTTCTTTTTGGGTGAAAAGCTTGATCTTACGCCAATTTCGTCCAAAGAAAAGATAGAGGATAAAGCCCGCAACAGGCAGGAATATCAGCACCATAATCCACGCTAAAGTATGCACCGGCGATGAATTTTCAAAGACGAGAACGATGATGATGAGCAAGACCGTGAGAGCATGTATCGCAGAGATGATCTTGATGGTCATACTGGAGAAAGTGAGCAAAATATCGCCGCCAAAGATGAGCTGCGTAGCTGAAGCCACGACAAGCATGACGACGGCAAATGCCAAAAACATCAAGACGGTATCCAAGCTCTTGTGTGAAACCACGACCACCTCCTTTTTACATATCAATACTTGTAAGAAAGACTTTTTGCAAGCATGATAAAATCTATTTTGCTGTCAAGCAAAGAATGAAATTATTATAATGCCATTTAAGAAAAAGCCGTATTTTATTATGAAGATTTGCTTAGCAACAATAGCGTCTATGCATCGGTGTGAAATAGATAAGTTAGTGAAACATGATTTGCATTGTTTTATTTATGATAAGGTTGCAAGACTAAACACCGGGTATCGAAGCTGATCAAAACCTAATAATAGCTCCTGTCAAAAAAATGCTCCACGAACAGGGCACTGAAACTCGCTTAAGTAAGGCCATAAGAGGCCTACGATAACACAAAAAAGCAATATCACAAATACAGTGGCAATTCCCCACATTATCAACGAGGCGATAGCATAGTTTTTGCGGTTTGGGTTTTCACCGCGACTTGCAGCCCATACAATCAACATAATGATGTTGACGAGGGGAATGGCGAGTAAGATAAGCGTTACAATCCAGTTACCAATTGACATTGTCGGTGCCAATGGGACCTGGTTGGTATCCTGGATGAGACGATTTTCTTGTTCCATGTTTTGCTCCTTATTAAATGATGTTTACAGCATTATTGAATAATTAAATAGTGTCAAGAAAAAACAAAACCTGTTCACGTATGCACCAAATAAAAGCTCATGATTCAACATAATAAACAATTTTTTATTGACTAAATACGGCACTAAATAAAAGCTGTTATTCTAAGAAATAAAGTAATTGGAAGTAAGATGCTTAGAGCCAAAATTTTTGTGCAACTCAAGGCGGGAGTATTAGACCCGCAAGGTAAAGCCGTGATGAATTCATTGATCACGATGGGATATAAGGACGTGGTTCAGACCACTATCAGCAAATACATTCAAGTGGATTTTGACAATTCGGATGTGGAAGAAGTAAAGAGGATGACAAAAGAAATGTGTGACAATCTTCTTGCCAATCCAAACACCGAAAGTTACAGATTTGAGATTGAGGAGATCTGATCTTGCGAGTTAGCGTAATCACTTTTCCCGGTTCAAATTGCGACTATGATGCGCGTGATGTCTTCGCCGAGCGCGGACACGATGCCCGACTGATTTGGCATAAAGATCGCGATCTCGAAAACCCCGACTTGGTAATCATTCCCGGCGGATTTTCTTATGGAGACTATCTCCGTTGCGGTGCATTGGCACGCTTTTCACCCATTGTTTCCGAGATTTTAGCCTTTGCCGATAGAGGCGGCTTGATCTTGGGTATATGCAATGGTTTTCAGATACTTACAGAAGCCGGGCTTTTGCCGGGTGCTTTGCTCATAAACAAAGATCTGAATTTCATCTGCCAACATCAATATCTAAAGGTGGAAACCAGCGACAGCCCTTTCACTAAGGGTCTTATCCCCGGCACCATCTTAGACATCCCCATCGCCCACAAAGAAGGTAATTTCTATATCGATGATGATGGACTGAAGAAATTGCAGGATGAAGACAGGATTCTCTTCCGCTATTGCGATGAAACGGGACGCGGCGGAGCCGAGACAAATCCCAACGGTGCTGTGGATAGCATTGCCGGGATAATCAACGAAGGACGCAACGTTTTGGGCATGATGCCCCATCCCGAGCGTGCAGCCAGCGACAGCGTTTGTAGCCAAGATGGCAAACACATTTTTAGCGCAATCGAGAGATTTTTTGACAGCAGCCTTTGAGCTGGTTTTTCCGGCGATATGCCACAGTTGCGGCACAAGGCTGAACCATCCTGAAAAGCAGGTATGCGTCAAGTGTGAGGCAGAGCTTTTTCCTCTTCCTGAAAGCAGCTGCGAGATGTGTTCAGACGTATTAAGAGGAGACTATTGCCACACCTGCAATGAAGGAGATTTTAGCTTTGCTTTTGCCAAAGCAGCAGTCTCTTATGACGAGGTTGCAAAGACCCTTATTCATCGTCTGAAGTACAATGCTTATCAAGCACTTGCAGATTACTTTGCAAAGAAAATGACGGATGCACTGGAAAGACACCCTGAGTTCGAGGATTATGATCTGGTGACAGCCGTTCCGCTACACAGAGTTCGCAAGCGTGAGCGCGGATTCAATCAGAGCGAGCTCATCGCCCGCAGCTTTGCCAAATATAGCGGCAGAAGCTATGCGGAATTGCTTAGACGCAAAAGATATACACGCAGTCAGACAGAGCTGGATGTGGCTCAGCGCAAGAAGAACGTATCCGGTGCTTTCGCCTCCAAAAAGGCACTGCAAGGAATGAATATCATCGTGATAGACGATGTTTTCACCACCGGACACACCATCAATGAGAGCACTCTTGCCTTGCTCGAAGCCGGCGCAGAGTCCGTAGCGGCATACACTTTCAGCCGCGCCATTAGTTAATAAAGATGAAACACGAATATAAAGAATTTGTAAACGAGATTAGCGACGAAGAAGCGCACGAGATGATAGAGAAGATGGCACGCTTTATCGCGAGCCGCAATCTTGCTCCTGCGGGGATACTCTTGATCGAATCACTGCATCCCCTGCACAGCATAGGCAGCCAGCTGCTCTTCTTTATCATGCCCTTTGCCGAGATCATCTTCGACAGCCACAAATATCAGCGTTTTGCCCTGATGATTCAAGACGGAAATTATGTCAAGGCACTGGTAAGACGCATAGACGAGCTGGATGAAGAGCTGCACGATGAACGCCGAAAAGAGGCAAAGCTCAAGCGCAGACGTCGTCGCAATCAAATAAAAGAAAACTTCAAAAATATATTTAGAAAAAATAAAAGCTGAATTAAGCGGAGGATATATGCAATACGATGAAAAGCGCCTTACACGGATCGTGGCAACTGACTGCGGCAGCACCACCACCAAGGCGATCTTGATCGAATTTATCGATGGTGAATATCGTCAAACCATTCGTGGTGAAGCACCTACGACAGTGGAAGCCCCTCTGAACGACGTTACAAAAGGCGTGATCAACGCCACTCAGGAACTCGAAGAGCTGGCTCGTTTGAAATATAACAACCCCAACATTAAGTTCATGGAAGATGGAAAGTTCGTCATCCCGCGTGATGGCGACACAGGAGTGGATGCCTATGTCTCCACCTCTTCTGCCGGCGGAGGCTTGCAGATGATGGTGACAGGAGTGGTGGCATCGATGACCGGCGAAAGCGCAGAACGCGCAGCACTTGGCGCCGGAGCGATCGTGATGGACCTCATTGCCAGCAACGATAAGAGATTCAACCATGAAAAGATCGAACGCATTCGCCACTTGCGTCCGGATATGATCCTGATGGCAGGCGGTGAAGACGGCGGAACGGTTAAGCACGTTGTGGAAATGGCAGAGCTCGTTTCCGGTGCAGACCCCAAACCCCGTCTCGGAGCGGAATACAAACTCCCCGTGATCTTTGCCGGAAACAAAGAAGCCGTTGGCGCAATCGAAGAAACCCTATCTGAAAAGGTGAACTTAATTGTCGCCGACAACATCCGTCCCAAGCTCGAGATGGAAAACCTCGGCCCTGCCCGTGATAAGATTCATGACATCTTCATGGAACACGTGATGCAACAGGCTCCCGGCTATGACAAACTCATGGTCTGGACTCAAGGACCCGATCACAAACCGGTTCCCATCATGCCCACACCCGCTGCGGTCGGAAACATCATGCAAACCATTGCCAAAGACGAGAAGATCGAAGTTCTGGGCGTGGATATCGGCGGAGCAACGACAGACGTATTTAGCGTGTTTACCGAAGATTACATCTTCAACCGCACGGTTAGCGCAAACCTCGGTATGAGCTATAGCATCTCAAACGTTTTGGCATCCAGCGGCCTAGAAAACATCATGCGTTGGGTTCCCTTTGATATAAACGAAAACGAACTGCGCAACATGATCAAAAACAAGATGATACGCCCCACGACCATCCCTTCACTCTTGGAAGAATTGGTCTTGGAACAAGCGATTGCAAAAGAAGCTCTTCGCTTGGCATTTGAACAGCATAAAGAATTTGCCAGCGGACTGAAAGGAATGCAGCGCCAACGCGACATCTCCGAAGCATTTAGCCAATCCACCTCAGGGGATACGATAGTCGATCTCATGACTCTCAACCTCCTCGTGGGAAGCGGCGGAGTGCTCTCACACGCACCGCGCAGAAATCAGACACTCATGATGCTCATCGACGCATTCTTGCCGGAAGGAATCACACGCCTGGCTGTGGACAGCATATTCATGATGCCCCACCTCGGCGTTCTTTCCGAGATCAGCACCAAAGCCGCAACCGAAGTCTTCCGCAAAGACTGTATGCTCTATCTGGGCAGCTGTGTTGCGCCAATAGGCAAAGGCAAATATGGCAGACCAGCACTCAGCGCCAAGATCGAACTTCCCGATGGAAGCGTGTTTGAGGAGAACATTCCCTTTGGCGAAATCCGCCTCATCCCCTGTGCTGAAGGCGAAGTCGCAAAAGCCACCCTCAGAACATCAGGCGGCTTGACCTTAGACGAAAATAAAGCCAGGGAACTCACGACTGAGCTGCATGGCGGCATGGTCGGAATCGTTTTGGATACTCGTGGTCGTCAGCCATTTAGCCTGCCGACTGAAAAAGAGATGCGCATCGAATATCTCAAGAAATGGATGCGTGAACTCAAAGCATACCCCGAAGAAATTTTGGTGTAGGAGGAAATAATGGGACAAGCTTATTCTGCCGGTTTAACCGTCACTGAAAACATCATATTACGCAAAGAACGCATCTTGCCCCTCAAAGGTACAGTTTTGGTGGAAAAAGGTCAGAAGGTTGTAGCCGATGACGTAGTCGCCGAAACCCTCCTGCCGGGTAAGGTCGTACCCTTCAATCTCGCAAACAAGCTCGGCGTCACACCCGATCAATTGCAGAAATTTATAAAAATCAAAGCCGGTCAAGAGATCACCAAAGAGACTGTGCTCGCAGAGAGCGCCGGACTTTTTGGCACCGGACTTTTTAAGACAATCGTACACTCTCCCGTGGAAGGCGAAGTGGAAAGCGTTTCCGCCGTCACAGGCCAGATCTTGCTTCGTGAGCCTCGCGTTCCGATCCAGGTAAAGGCTTTTGTGGATGGAATCATCACAGACGTCATTCCTGATGAAGGTGTGGTAATAGAAAACAAAAGCGCCTATATCCAAGGTATTTTTGGCATTGGCGACGAAACCACGGGCGAAATCAAGATGTTGGCAAGCACTCCGGATGATGAAATCGATGCAGGTCAGATCGATGAAAGCTGCAGAGGCAAGATCATAGTCGCCGGAAGCTTTGTGCCTTATCACGTGATTGATATTGCTGCAAGTCATGGCGTTGCAGCCATCATCACCGGCGGTATTGACGACCAAGATATCAAGAAACTCTTGGGTTATGATATCGGCGTGGCGATCACCGGTCATGAGGACGTCGGTCTCACCATCGTCTGCACCGAAGGCTTCGGCAAGATCAATATGGCAAGAAAGACCTTTGAACTCCTCAAACAATTCGACGGCAAAAAGGCGTCAATACACGGTCACACCCAGATCCGCGCAGGAGTAATCCGCCCGGAAATCATCATCCCTCTCGAATTTGAGGAAGATGAACTGGGCGCCGCGGAAGCAGGACTCTCCTATCTCCGCATTGGAACCAACGTGCGCGTCATCCGTCAGCCCCATTTCGGCAGCATTCTGAAAGTGACTGCCCTGCCGGAAGAGCTCACGAAGGTGGAATCCGAGACCATGGTGCGCACCCTCGAAGCTGAATTTGAGGATGGAACGCGTATCTGTCTGCCTCGTGCGAACGTGGAAGTAATAGAAAGCTAATCCGTTTATCGGATATATAGATACAAATCAATAGCCGCTCTGATAGTAGGGCGGCTTTTTTCTTTTCATTTTCAGGACGGGTCAGCCATGTCTTCCCTATTGGGTTCTGGTGATGATATGGTCATGATGTGGTCATAGGCATGAGCGTATCTATACCTTATCATAGGCTGAACCCAATAGGCAAGAGACTCTGTTGCATGAAGTTATGAGGGGTCGCGGGATTTTGAATGAAATAATTACGAGCGCAAATTGAGGTGAAATTCATAAAATAGGGACTATGTGCTTGAATATGAATGTGTTCCTGCTGAGCTATTTGCTCTCGAATATTTTGGCTCTCAAAAAGGAAGCGCATCATGCGAGGAAATCTCTACAAGTTTACATAACATTTCGGTTTTCATGATTTTTCAAAATTATTTCCAGCCTTATTTATCAATGACTTAGGCGATCGCCAAAAAAATAGTTTCGGATTTTGGGCAGAAATTCCACTTTTGGGCTCCTATATAAAGGTAGAGGCTCTTATTTCTGCTTGACGTTTAGCTCTTGCTAAAATAGAGTGCACCTTGAACATGGAAAAATGTTCTTAAAATACAAACAACAACAAGGAGAGAAGGTGAGATATGCCTAAGTGGCTGAAAAACCTAAAGTTCGTCCTACTATGGATGATGTGTCTGAATCTGACTGCGATGGTGATTCCCGCTCCGGGACACAAAGCCATCCCCCGGGATTGGTCTGCTCAAAGTCCTGAGTTGCCCAAATCCGCCGAGACCATGTTTCCTCTCAAAGATAGATCTGATGTCCCGCTGCCGAGCCATATCTTGGCGCTGATGGTGGAATTCGACGACGTGCATTTTAAGACTCAGCCGCAATATCCTGACTTTTTGCCGCATGATTCGGTGTTTTTCGAGCGCTGGATGCTGCATTTGCATGATTTCTTCTTTGATGCTTCGCATGGTGAGTATGATATGAGCTACGTGGTTCATCCGCAAACGCTTAGGCTTCCCAAGTCCATGGCACATTATGGCGGGGATACCACTGAAAGAACCGATAAAAATCTCGGCGATATCCTGCCTGATCTCATGCCGCTTTGCAGCGATATCGACTTCTCTATCTATGATGGACTCATCATCTTCCACGCCGGTCAGGGACAGGAAACCGATATCCATGGCGAGAGCAAGGACAGCATCTGGAGCACCTTCCTTTCAAGAAGATATCTGCAAAACTATTTTGACCCGGAAAACGATGACTATCCGGGATTTACTACGCCGGATGGCACGATACTCACCAATGTGGTCATAGTCCCTGAAGATCAGTATCATGACTACTTTCCTGCCGAGGGCGAAGAGGATGCCGAGCTTCATCTATTCAGCATTTTTGGCGTTCTGGCGCACCAATATGGACACATCTTGGGGCTTCCTACTCTCTTCGACAATGTGAGCAGTAATGGGATCTCGCAAGGGATTGGTAATTGGGGACTTATGGGAACGGGCGTGTGGAATGCCAGCGGATATGTTCCTGCCCAGCTTTCGGCGTGGTCGCGCTACTATCTCGGCTGGGAGGAGGCAATAACGGTCTATCACGACAGCGTTGATCTGCCGCTGGATCACTTCCTTAATCACGCTCAGGATGCAACCAGGCTCTACAAAGTGCCCATCTCCGAGCGAGAATACTTTTTAATAGAAAACAGACAGCAAAACCCCGATGGCAGCCTGGATCCATATACAAATCTGCCCAGTTATAGCTTTAAACTCCTGCCCGAAGATCAGGATTATTACGACGATTTTCCGCTCATGCCCTTCTTTAATTTCATGAAAAATAGATATTCGGGCTGTGAATGGGATTTCTTCCTGCCGGGCTTTGGTAATTCACCGCTCACAGATGGCAGCGGAATCCTGATCTGGCACATTGATGAGAACATTATCGCCGAAAACTTCCGCCCTAATTTCGACATAAATCGCATAAATGGCGATGCAAGTCACAAGGGCGTGGATTTGGAAGAAGCCGATGGCGTGCAAGACCTTGATACAGCTGCATATAGCGAGTATAAACACGGCGGTCCTTATGATAGCTATCGCGCCGGAAATAACGACTATTTTGGACACGAATATCATGAAGGGCTGCTCTGGTTGCCCACTGCAGAAAGCTATTACGGCGGCATCCCGCTGGAGATCTATGACATCAGCGAAAGCGCAAATCAGATGACTTTCAGCGTTCGCTTTGCTTGGAAAATGCAAATGGATTATGAGGGAGAAAGTAAGTATCCTGCCGCGGCGGTTGATTTCCTCCAAGATGGTAGCGAGTGCATATTCTATCCCATGGAAAGTGGCTTGATAGCGCTATTTAAAGACGATACCTTGATGCATGGCTACCCTCTGCAACTCCCTGAAATTACCCACCTCTATACTTGGGATGGGGAGACTTTTTACATACCTACTCAGATGGGACATGTTGCGAGGCTCGCCCGCAAAGACAAGGTTTATACATACTATACAAACATCCCCTATCATAGATTCTTGAGCCATCCCGTGGATATGGATGATAAGCTCGCTCTGCTCATGGAAAATACGCTCATCGAGAAGTCCCTGCTCTATTTTTATGACAAAGCTGAAAAGCGCTTGATAGAGACTGATTTCCTGTGGGAAGATAAGATGGCTTCAAATATGAGCTGGGATGAAGAGAAGCTCCATCTCCTTAGCCTGCCGAAGGATGCAGAATATTATCGTCTGCTCAGTTTGGATCTTGAATATCAGACATATCATGGCTTTGACACCACTGTTCCTGCGGATTCTACCGTGGTCGGCATATTCACGGCGAAATTGGGCTATTCCGATGCGCTGATCGTGCAATGCCTTTCCAGTATCTATGTGTATGATATGTCGGAGTATAGCTTGAATCTCAGGGATGGATTCCCCTTTATCTTCGATGGTAAAGCATCGGCGCCGCTCTCTCTGCAGGATATAGACGGCAACGGCATGTTGGATATACTCTTTGCTACTTCAAATCGAGTTTATGCAATTGATCACTATGCAAATCTCATCACGCCGAAAACCCTTGATGTGGGGCTGGCGGATGATGGCATCAGTGCCGGAGCTATCGCGCTGGATCTTGATGGAGATGGCTCGCTCAAGCTTTGCGCTGCGTTGAATATGAATCGCCTCTTTGCTTGGGAGAAGAATTATCGCCTCAAAAATGGCTATCCTGTCTCTTTTGCAGAGCGTGGAAGACACCTGCCCTTCATTGCGCATGGTGCGGATGGTGAGCCCTATCTCTGGGTTTCTGCCGATAATGGTTCGCTCTTTCGTAATCATATTCCGAACTATGTTGCGCGTAGGGCGGATGATGGATGGCAGGCGGAATATGGTGATCTCAGACGGCGTGCATCGCGTATGTCGGTGGATCTTTCCAATCAATATCAGAGCGCAAAGGTCTTCGTGAAAGACGAGCTTTACTTCTTCCCCAATCCGCTCAAAAGCTTTTACAATCAGGAGATAAAGCTCTCTATCATGCCCACCAAAGATGTGAAAGTAAGTCTTAAAATCTTTGACATCAGTGGCAAACTCGTGTTCCAATCTTCAGGTTTGGCGCGTGAATATCTGCGCAATCAAGACCTCTTTCACATCCCGGTGGATAAACTCTCACCGGGTATATATATAGCAATTATCAAAGGCGGGGGCGAAAGCCATAAACTCCGCTTTGGCATAGAAAAGTAATTTTGGGAGAAACCCTATGAAAAGATATATCATCCTAATCACACTAATGCTGCTCTCCATGCAGGTTCTGGCGGATATCCATCCTGCCTCAGGGGAGTATGGCTTCAAGTTCCTCAATATCCCTACTTCGCCCGTGAGCACCGCTCTGGGATCTCGTGGCGCGCATAGTGAGCATAATAGCCATGCTTGGCTCTTGCAACCTGCCGCAATCGGTAGTAGTTCCAGAGTGAAGAACTTCAATTTCACTCATCAGTTTTGGCTGGGTGAAAGCGCGTATAATAGCTTCGGCTATGTGAGTGCTAATCGTAAGGCACATACCGCTTTGGCTGTGCGTAATCTCAATTATGGCAAGATCGAATCTCGCGATGAATCCGGGCAATTCCTCGGCTATTATGAGCCCATGGATATGGCTGTTACGGCAAATCATTCTCGCAGGTTCGGCACGGGGTTATATCTTGGTGCAAACCTCACCGTGGCTTATGAAAAGCTGGATACAGCCTCGGCGCTGGCGCTCGCAACGGACTTGGGAATCAGCTATCTGCCTATGATCAAAGATAGTAAGCTCTCCTTTGCCGTGCGCAATCTCGGCTTCAGCGGTAAGATGGAAAATGAACGCATCTCCATGCCTCTGAGCTTTGAGCTGGATTTCAGCAAAGGCTTTGAGATCAAGGAGCAATATCTCGCGTTAGAAGCCGCATTGGTCAAGCCTGTGGACGATTATATTCTCTATAATATCGCGGCGGAATTGGAGCTCATAGATATCTTTGTCCTGCGCGGCGGATATCGCGTCAATGGGGATTGGAAGGGGCTTACAGCCGGCATCGGGCTAAATATCTCAAATTTTGAAATAGATTACGGCTTTGCTCGCAATGGCAAAGGCGCGGGTGATGTCCATAACATCGGCATCGGCTATCACTTTTAAGCTTTTTGGAGCAGCTCGGAAATGAAGTTTAGCGGTCTGAAATATTCAACCTTACTCACGGCAATCTTGCTGATGGCACTCTTTGCGCCCCTTGGCGCCATGCCTAAATATGTTCCCGGACAGATACTTATCAAAACCTCGGCACCCATAGAGGTCAAAGGAAACAAGACTGGGCTTTCGGGGCTCGACAGCTTTCTCAGCGCGCAGGGCGTTGAAGATATCACTCATATGAAACGCATGCCCGGCGGACGCTACTATCGCATCAATCTCAGCTCTATGCCGGATGCTAAAAACCTGGAAGATATGAGCTTCGATGGGGTTGAATATATCCAGCCGAATTATATCAGAAAGATGCACGTCCTGCCTCATGAAGGCGGGAAAGTTCAGCCGAATGATCCCTATTTTGCTCGTCAGCAGCTCGATCTCATCGGTGCGCCGCAAGCTTGGAACTATTCAACCGGCTCGTCAGAGATCATTGTAGGCGTGGTGGATAGCGGCATGTTGGTCAATCATCCCGATCTCAAAGATAATGTGTATCGCAATCTCGGCGAGATCCCCGATGACGGCATTGATAACGATAACAACGGCTACATAGACGACGTTATGGGCTGGGACTTCGTGCACGCGCCGGAGCTGGAAGGCTATGCGCTGGGCGACTATCTTGATGAAGATAACGATGTGCACGATGAAAGCCATCACGGTACGCACGTGAGCGGCATCATTGGTGCAAAGGGCAATAACTCCCTCGGCGTCAGCGGTGTGTGTTGGAATGTACGTCTCATGCCTCTCAGAGCGGGATTCAGAACCATGGATGCCGGCTATCTGAAAGATGACGACGTCTCGGCTGCCATCATCTACGGTGCAGATAACGGCTGTAAAGTGATCAATATGAGCTGGGGAGATACCAGTTATTCGCCTATCATTGCGGATGCTTGCGACTATGCTTACTCAAAAGGCGTGGTCTTGGTGGCATCTGCGGGCAATGACGGCACGAGCGAGCTTCACTATCCTGCTCGCCTCGCGAACGTCATCGCCGTGGGAAGCGCCAGCCGCGCAAAGCTGCTCTCAAACTTTTCCAGCCACGGACAAGGGCTTGATCTCCTTGCTCCCGGTGAGCTCATCCTCTCTACATACAAGGACGAGGGCGATGATCTCTACTACGAACAAAGCGGAACTTCCATGAGTGCACCCTTTGTGAGCGGTGCAATCGCGCTCATGCTCTCGATTCAGCCGGATCTCACTCCGGACGAAATCAGGGCGCGCCTGCTCAGTTCTACCGATGACATCTACGCTCCCGGCTACGACCATCTCAGCGGGCACGGCTTTCTCAATGTGGAAAAGTTCATCCGCAATAGCAATCCACCCTTTGCAAAGATAGATTATCCTGTGGATCATGGCGGGATCAGTAAGACTACAAACCTCATCGGCAGCGTGTATGACGACGATTTTATCCGCTATACTTTGATGTATAAAAAGGTGGATAAGCCTGATCTCCCTTGGCTGGATATCACTGAGCACAGCCAGACGCCCACCTATCACCTGCAGCCTGTTCACAACGATATCTTAGGTGAGTTCAGGGTTCCTTCAAACTTCCCCGCGGGCGATTATCTCATCCGCCTGCAAACCGAGAAGCGCCTTGATGCAACGCGTAAGTATAACTATTTCACCACCATCCGTGTGCAGCGAGATACACCTGAGATCCGCGATGGCTCGCTTCAGCATTTCAGCCGCTATGAAGATGAAAATCTGCGCCATTATATCGCAGCTGCATTCAACGACAAAGTAAATGCCAACCTCACTTTGAGCTTTGAAGATGGCTCCCTGCGAGATGTGTATGGCACAAAGCTCGACACTGTGCAGGTTTGGACACTGCCGCGAGACATTCCCGAAGGCAAGCTTTCTCTTAGAGTGGTGGCAGAAAACCTCTCCGGTATCCGCTTGGAAAGCCCTTGGTATAATGACTTTTGTGAGATAGTTCATAACAGCATTCCTCGCACGGGCTACAGCGCGGAAGAGATTGGCGAAGCAAGAGTTCCGCTAAATAAGTGGTATGACTTCAATGGCAACGACATCGATGAATATGTGGCAATGGACATCCCCGAATCAGGCTATGGCGAGCTTTTTGCCTATGAGCCGCGCGGCAACAGCCATCCCAAGACTCACACCTTCCGTGAGCACGTATATCCGCTGGATATTGGCGCAACCACTCCCGGTGGCATGGATCTCCTCGTTCTGCAAGGCGAAAAAGCCATGCTTTGGAGTAATAGCCCCGGTTTCAACTATCCTCGCCTGGAAGATCAGATATTCTCAGATAACGGCATCTTAGGCGGTGCTATTGCAGATTACAATGGCGACGGAAGGCAAGACCTTCTCCTTATCAAGAACCTGCCGCAAGCGCGTGTACTGCAGCTGTATGGCCGCACTACAGAAGGCATATTCTCGCCCAGGAACACCATCTATAACGATTCACCCACAGACCTGAGAAACAACTTCGTTCCCACCATCATCGTGGATAAATTCAAGAGCGGCTCGCGCCCTCAGATAATCACTGCGGATACCGATGGGGACGTCATGATCTTTGAAGTGGAAGACAATCTGAACTATATCAAACTTTGGGAACATCGCTTGCCGGTGGCGAACGCCTATCACCTTGCTGCCGGAGACTTTGACGGCGATGGAAAGCGCGACTTCGTGGTAGCCGGATACAACAATGATCCCTTCAATCCCGACAATAACTTCTGGCATGTGGAAGCCTTTACCTATGAAGACAATGACTTCGTGAGCATGGATAGCATCATGTTTGAAAAGGTGGAATCTCAGAGCGCCATCACAGTCGTCGATATGGATGACGATGGCAAGGACGAGATCGTGCTGGCTATCGCGCCGAATCTTTACATTCTCAAGTATGAAAACGGCAAGCTAAACCCTGTATTCATAGGAGATAGCATCCTCAACTACCGCGTGGCATCCTGGATAGATTCGGATGGAGTGGGCAGAGTAATCGCAAATCGTGAAGTAGAGGCGGATTCACTTGTCTGCGCCGTTTGGAAGAAAGACGACATCGGCGACTTCATTCCTGCGCCAAACAATGTCTTTGCTCAAGCCTTGGGGCCTGATTCAGCCAAGATTAGTTGGACAAAGAGCGATGCCGATTCCTACAAACTCTATCGCCGCGATGAAGACGGGGACATCCTCACTTTCGATCTCGGCAATACGGATCATCACGTCGATCTCGCATTGAAGCCGCTGAAGAGCTATTCTTATGCCGTGCAAGGTATTTACAGCGATCCCGATCAGCCGGAAAGCGTGCTTTCTTCTTGGCAGGATGTTGCCCTCACCGAGCTTGCAGAGGTTGACCAGATATTCATGAACGGTCCCAAAGACCTGCGCATCTTGTTCAATATGCAGATGCCCACCACTATCGTCAATCCCGCGCTCTATCACCTTTCTCACGATATGGGCTACCCCCTTTCAGTGAATAAAATCAATAGCGGACACGGCGTTCAGCTCAGGTTCCGCGAGGCTTTGCCCGAGATTGATGAGCTTTTCACCATCGATTTACAGGGCATTCGCGGTCCCGAAGGAATCCCGCTTCAGAGTAGTAGCTACACTTTTTCATACTCTCCTGATATGGAAGCTCCGCAGATCACCGGCGTGCGCATCTTAAGTAAAAACGATAAGCTTGAGATCACTTTCTCGGAAGAGATTGAGCCCACGAGCGCGCAACACTTGCCCAACTATAGATTCAGCCCGCCGGATAACGATGCCGAAAACGAGATAACTGCCGTGCAAGTGCATGAAACCCATGTCGTTATCAGCTTCAAACACAAGCTGAAGCACAGCAAACAGGGATACTTTATCGAGATTGCAAATGTTTGCGACTTGGCAGGAAACATGATATCTCCCGCCCACAATCTCGCCCGCTTTGCGCTCAGTGATATCGGCGATTTGGACGAGCTTGTCGTCTTCCCGAACCCGCTTAGGAAGACCGAGCAAGACGCACTCGTTTTCATGAACTTCCCCGCCGGACAAAAGGGCAAGATCGCAATCTATAACAGCAATGGTATCCTTATATACAAGGACGACATAGGCCCCTTCAATCCCGAAATAAACGATATCAGTTGGCGCTGGAATGCCCGCAATCAAAAGGGCGAAAAGATCTCCAGCGGCATATATTTTTATGTCATAGAAATGAATAAAAAGACTGCACGGGGGAAATTTGCCGTGATCAACTAAGCTCTCCGCCGCTTTCCCGCTGACTTATTCTCTCTGATTTGAAAGATATTATGGAGGGCTAAACATCTCTGTCTTTATACACATAGGAGTATATTTATGACGCAAGACAACATTTTTGAAGACCACGACGAAATATTAGACGAAGAGTGGCAAGACCTGTATCCGGACGAGATTACGGCTTTTATCGGCATGGTGATCCGTCCCACCCACCACCATGAAGAAGCACGCGCCTCGCTGGAAGAGATGGAGCGCCTTGCAGATACGGCAGATATCAAGGTCTTAGACATCGTCAGTCAAAATAGAAAGAATCCCGATAACAGCCTATATTTTGGCAAAGGCTTCCTCGAAGAACTGGTGCTGAAGATGAAAGAAGTGGGCTGCGAACTCTTGATCATCAACGACGAGCTATCCCCCTCTCAGGCACGCAATATCGAGAAAGAGCACGAGATTGAAGTGATTGATAGAACGGAGGTTATCCTCACGATATTCCACCGTCATGCCAAGACCAAAGAAGCCAAGCTGCAGGTCAAACTCGCCGAGCTCAAATATCAGCTTCCTCGCCTCAAACGGCTTTGGACTCACCTCGATCAGGAGCGCGGAACCGCAAGATCAATGGGCGGCTCTGCCTCTCGCGGTATGGGCGAAAAACAGCTTGAGATTGATAGAAGGCTGATCCGCACCCAGATAAGCAAGATTGACAAGGCGATAGACCGTATCTCGGCAATCAAGGAGACCCAAAGAAAATCCCGCGATAGTACTAAAACCGTGTGCATAGTGGGCTACACAAATGCCGGTAAATCAACGCTTTTCAACAAGCTCACCGATGCCGGAGTATTGGTGCAAGACCAGCTTTTTGCCACGCTTGATTCCACCAGCCGTCAGCTCAAACTTTCAGCCGGCGAGCCCGTGATCCTCTCCGATACGGTTGGCTTCATTGCGGATCTCCCCCACCATCTCGTAGCCTCGTTCCGCGCAACATTGATGGAGGCCGTGGACGCCGATCTTCTCATCCATCTCGTGGATATTTCAGACGAACGGCACGAGTTCTACATCGAGCAGGTAAACAAGGTTCTCCAGTCCATCGGAGCGGGCGAAATCCCGCAGCTTTTGGTGCTGAACAAGGCCGATCTCTTGGATCCCATGCGCCTAAAACTCATCAGTAAATATTATAAAGGCTCAGTCGCGATCAGCGCACGCACGGGAGAAAACTTAGACGAACTTCTCGTAATGATAGAAGAAAAGCTTTATTCAAAAAGGGTTTATCACCTCAAACTCCCTTATGAACAGACCTCGGTGGTCTCGCGCATGCACGATCTCGGCAAAATTTCTAAGGAAGAATATCTTGAAGACGGAATATACCTGGAAGTGACGCTGCCTCAGATGTATAGCCATCTCATCAAGGATTATATGATTGAGGCTTGATCGTAGACTGAACTCAGGAAAAGAGTTGACATAAATCCCACTTTTTGAATCAGTAGTATTGAAATGAAAAATAATTGATAAAACAGGAGTGAACATGGTAAAACAGATTAGCGCAGCCGAAGCTGCAGCAATGATCAAACCTGGTAGCAGACTGGCGATAGGCGGATTTCTCGCCGTTGGCGCCCCGGAAACAATCCTCGACGCCATCGTAGAAAAGGGTGCAGATAAGCTGCACATGATCGTTATCGCCTCCGATTGGGAAGACAAAGGCGTTGGCAAACTCATCAAAGCCCGCCTCATCGGGAGCGCCCAAGTATCGCACTTGGGAACAAATCGCACCATTCAGGCGCAGATGAACGCCGGCGAGGTGGAGATCGAGCTCGTCCCCCAAGGAACCCTCATGGAAAGAGTGCGCGCTTATGGCGCAGGACTCGGCGGAATCCTCACCCCGACAGGGCTTGGAACCGTTGTGGAAGAAGGAAAGCAGATCATCAATCAAGATGGAAAAGACTACATCCTCGAACCTGCAATCCCCAGCGATTTCGCACTCGTAAAAGCTTATAAAGCAGACAAAAGCGGAAACTTAACCTTCCGCAAAACAGCCCGCAATAGCAATCCCATCATGGCGATGGCAGGAAAAATCACAATCGTGGAAGCCGAACACATCGTTGAAGTCGGCGAACTTGATCCCGAAGAAGTGGTCACCCCGGGCGTATTTGTGGACTATCTCGTTCAAAGCAAGGAGGTTACAAATGGATAAGAGACAGATGATTGGAAAGAGAATCGCCCAAGAATTCAAAGACGGCGACTATGTGAACCTCGGAATCGGACTCCCCACCCTTGCAGTGAACTATATCCCTGAGAATGTGCAAGTTATCTTCCAAAGTGAGAACGGCATCTTGGGAACCGGACCCAGCCCCGCTGAAGGCGAGGAAGACAAGGATATGATCAACGCCGGCGGCGGATTTATCACCGCATTGCCGAACGCATCGTTCTTTGACAGCGCACTCAGCTTTGCCATCATCCGCGGCGGACACGTGGACGCAACCGTACTCGGCGCCTTGCAGGTGGATGGTAAAGGCAACCTTGCAAACTGGATGATTCCCGGCAAAATGGTGCCCGGAATGGGCGGTGCAATGGATCTCGTTACGGGCGCACGCAATGTGATCGTGGCGATGGAACATGTTGATAAATATGGCAATTCCAAGATTCTCAAAGAGTGCACCTTGCCGCTTACAGCAAAAGGCAAAGTGACGCTGATTATCACCGATCTTGCCGTGCTCAAGGTCACCCCCGAAGGCTTGGTTTTGCAAGAGCTTTCCGTGGGAACAACCGTTGAAGACGTGGTAAAAGCCACCGAAGCTAAGCTCATCATTCCCGATGAGATAGGCACTTTTGGCGGTTAATAAAACACTATAAAAACGATAAAAGCCGGAGCTGATTAGGTTCCGGCTTTTTCGTGCTTCTTTCTTACTTTTCTTAAAATGGTTCGAACTTATTGACGTCCCAATAGTATCTTTCCGCCTCTTTTTGAACATCCACGAGGTCGTCGTAATGCCTTTTTTCCCACTCTTCCATGAAGGCAAAAAACTCGCCTAAAGTATCGGATTTTGTTTGCTTTGCGCTCTCGCGATAATGGTCGATCGCGTTTTTCTCCAAAAGCAGAGCTGTCGAGATCGCGGAAAAGAGATATTGATCCTCGCCCACGCGCTTTACAAACTCTTTGGATATAATGGGATGGCGCTCGCCCAAGGCATCGAAATCCGCCTTGAAATCCACCAATTCTTCGCCTTCGCTAAGCTGCTGATAGTATTTCAAAAGGTAGCTATAATGCTGTTTTTCTTCGTCTCTACGCTCGTTGAAAAAGGCTTTAACCTCTTCATCCGTAGAATGATCCGATGCGTTTTGATATAGCGTAATGCTATCCATCTCGCCTTGCATTGCTATTTTAAGTAGTCTCAAAAGTTCTTCTTTGTTATTCATGATATCCTCATCTATGTGTTAATATTTGATAAGGTAAAGCATTATTGCAGAAAAGCGAATAGTGCTGCATTATACCTTCCTTTTTGCGACACTATTTTTATGCCAGCAGGGCTCTTATGTGTCTGCAGCTCATCATATTGGCACAATCAATTCAGGGTGATTGTTCGCAACCTTATTCACCTCACGGCTCACCTCATGATAGCTTAGAAGTCCATCTTCGGCAGGCTCCAAAAGAGGCAAAATCAAGCGCGGATCCTCGTTCTTTTCGTCCAGCCACATATCAAAATCCTTACTCGAAAGCAGCGCCGGCATACGGTGATGGATCGCACTCATCTGCGAATTTGCCGCGGTAGTAATCAGCCCCAAAGAAGGCAAATAGCTCCCCTGATCGTCTTCCCAAACGTCATATATCACCGCCACATAGAGCAGCTCCCCCGCTGAAGGATAGATGTAAAAAGGAGTCTTGTCCGGCTTTTGCCACTCATAGAATCCATTGATGGGCAAAATCCCTCGCCTGCGCCTGAAAGATGCCCTGAAACTCGGCTTTTCGTGAATGGTCTCCGCGCGAACGTTTATCATCGGGCTTTTGGGAAGTTGCCTCATCCATGAAGGCACCAATCCCCAGCGAAAATAGCCGTCATATCGCCTGCCATCCTGACTCACGACCGCCATCACCGTGTTCGTGGGTGCAACATTGAAGGAAATCTCTGTTTGGAGCGTTTCCACCTTGGCTCCCAGATCTCGCTGAATCGCGCTTATTTCTTTATTTTCAATAGCTTGGACAAATCTTCCGCACATCTTTTTTCCTCTCTTTTCACTCGCCTTCCCACCGCTTCCCTATTGGATTCCGGTGATGATATGGTCATGATATGCTCATCAGCATGACCACATCATAGGCGCAGACTGAGCTGAACCATATAAGGAAGACGTGGGTTTTGCTCTTTCAGATAGTTTAGGGCAAGCGCGGGATAATGCCATATCAAACATTAAAATAAGCCGTATTTTGCCCGCGAATACTAAGATAAAGTTTGACACAAATCTACCCTTCAAATATTTATGACGGAAAGAGAATAGATTGAAACAAGGATAAACAAATGACAAATAAAGATATCGATCAAGTGATGGAGCTTCTGGGTGAGCATTTTCACAGCGTGCAGACCCCGGTTGTCGATCTGATACAGGTTCAGGGCGGCTCGCCGTTCAAGATTTTGGTGGCGACTATACTCAGCGCGCGCACCAAAGATGAGACGACTTCGCGCGTGGTTGCGGAGCTGTTTGAACGCATTTCCGAGCCTGACGATCTGGATAAAATCAGTGCCGAGGAGCTGAATAAGATCATCTATCAGGTTGGATTTCATAACAATAAGACCAAGCAGCTAAAGGAGTTGCCCAAGGTTCTGCGCGAAGAGTTCGGCGGCAAGATCCCCTCTGAAATCGATGATCTGATAAAGCTGCCGGGAGTGGGGCGCAAGACGGCAAATCTCGTGCGTGCGGTCGCCTTTTCCCTGCCTGCAATCTGCGTGGACGTGCATGTTCATCGCATCTGCAATCGCTGGGGATATATCAAGACCAAAAACCCGCTTGAAACTGAGATGGCGCTGCGTAAAAAGCTGCCCAAAAAGCATTGGTTGGACATCAATTCCTATGTCGTGGCGTTTGGACAAAGCCTGTGCAAGCCACGCAAACCTGAGTGTGATATCTGCCCTATCTACCGATATTGCAAAAGGATAGGCGTATCTTAAAACGAATCTATAGTTTTATCTTGAGGAGGATAAACATGAATTGCATATTTTGCGGAATAAAGCCCGAGGCATACGTCTTGGAAAACGAACATTTCTACGTCATCCCGGATAAATTTCCGGTCGGAAAAGGACACAGTCTCGTGATTTCTAAGCGACATTTTAAGGACTATTTTGAGATCACCGACGAAGAATCCATCAGCTTGGCAAAGCTCACCAGTGAGATGAAAGCCAAGCTGGATGAGGATCACAGCCCCAGCGGATATAGGCTGCAAATGCATTGCGGGGAGAGTGCGGGACAGACGATTTTCCACTTCCACATGCACATCATTCCCAAATATTGAGCCTAAATCGCCTTTCAAAATTAGCAGATTTAGCTATGAAATACAGCTCTTTTTCAATCAAAACCTTGACAAAAATCTTGTCCGATAATCCATTGAGCAGAAATCAAGGATTTGATTGTATAATAGTAATTTATTAAATAAAATATAGTTAGAGGAATCATGCAAAAGATAATCATCGACGGCGCAACCCTCACCCCGGAAGCGGTTTGGGAAATTGCCGTAAATAACGCAGAAATAGAGCTTTCAAAGGAAAGCGTAAACAATGTCAAGAAGTGCCGCGATTACGTGGAAAAAGTTATAGAAAATGGCGATATAGTCTATGGATTGACCACAGGATTTGGTAAGTTTAGCACCGTTAATATCGCTCGTGAAAACATCGCTGAATTGCAGCTGAATCTCATCAGAAGCCATGCTGTGAGCGTTGGTGAGCCATATTGTGAAGAGATCACGCGCGCTATCATGCTATTGCGCATCGCGGTTCTGGCAAAGGGTCATTCCGGCATCCGACTGCTTACCCTTCAGACGCTCATTGAAATGCTAAATAAAGGCGTTCATCCGCTCATTCCGAAACGTGGATCTGTGGGCGCAAGTGGAGACCTCTCTCCGCTCTCACACCTCGCATTGGTGCTCTTGGGCGAGGGTGAAGCCATCTATAAAGGCGAGAAAATGGATGGCGGGATTGCCATGGAAAAAGCCGGTATCACACCCGTCGTACTCGAAGCCAAAGAAGGGCTCGCGCTGAACAACGGAACTCAGGTCATGGCTGCCATCGGAGCGCTCGGTCTCATCAAGGCGGAAAACCTTGCCAAACAAGCGGATATCATCGGCGCAATGTCCATCGACGGACTCTTGGGAACCACCAATGCCTTCGATCCTCTCGTGCACAATCTGCGCCCTCATGCTGGGCAAAAAGACTCTGCCGCAAACCTTTACTACCTTTTGGAACAAAGTCCTCTGAGACAATCACACATAAATTGCGACAATGTGCAGGACGCATATTCGCTGAGATGTACGCCGCAAGTGCATGGTGCTGTTAGAGATGCCATCGCTTATGCGCGCAGCGTGATCGATATCGAGATCAACAGCGCTACAGACAATCCGCTGATCTTCCCCGATGAAGGTAAAGTCATATCCGGCGGGAACTTCCATGGCGAACCAATGGCTATCGCTTTGGATACTTTGGCAATCGCGATCAGCGAACTTGCAAACATCAGCGAACGTAGGATAGAACAGATGCTGAATCCCGCTCTATCACGCGGTTTGAATGCTTTTCTGGCGCATCGTCCCGGCTTGGATTCCGGTTTTATGATAGCTCAGCTCACCGCGGCTGCGTTGGTTTCGGAAAACAAGGTCTTATCCCATCCCGCGGCGGTGGATAGCATCCCCACTTCGGCAAATCAGGAAGATCATGTCTCCATGGGCTCTGTCTCGGCGATCAAGCTCTTGCAAGTCATTGAAAACGTTGAGAATGCGCTTGGCGTGGAGCTCATCATCGCTGCAATGGCAACCGATCTGCGCGAGATAGATTCATCACAGCCCATTGAAGCTGCCAAAGCCAGGCTGCGTAAGGAAGTGAAGCCTCTCAAGGAAGATCGCGTAATGTATAAAGATATTGAAAACGCCGCGAGAATGGTGGCTGATGGTGAGATCCTCAAAGCTGCCCTCCAGTCAGGAGCGAAAATAGTCTGAGGATAATCTCTCCTCGGGAAACCGTCATGAAACTCATCGTCCGCACCTGTCTCATTGCCCTGCTTGCACTTAGCCTGCTTTCATGTGGGCTGAATAATACCATGTATAACGCTCGCAAGTATTTCAAAACGGCGCAAGACAGAGGCGTGAATGCGCAAGGAAGACCCTCGGCGCAAGCGGTGAATGAATATACCAAAACCATTCAAAAATGTGGAATTATCCTCACTGAAGACAGTAAGGGACCAAAGGCCGACGAAGCCGTCTATCTCATGGCGCGCGCGTTGTATTACAAAAAGAACGCTGCGTTCCAGGCAAAAGACGCTTTCGAAAGCCTCATAAAGGGTTATCCCGATAGCAAATATGTCCCGGATGCGCATCTGTATTTGGCGCGGGTGCTTAGGGAAGTCAATCAAATCGAAGCCTCCGAGGCCGTCTTGGAGCAATTCGTGCGCGATAACACCTATCTCAAACATCATGCCAAAGCGCTGCTTTTGCTCACAGAATTCGAGATTGAGGACAAGGATTACGACCGCGCGCAATACTGGCTAAGGCGCATCATTACTGACTATAAGGACAGTAAGGAATATAAAGAAGCCAGCTTTCTCTATGGCAAAAACTACTCCGAACAAGGCGAGTACGAACTCTCTTTGCAAGAGTTCAATAAGTTCATCAAAAGCCGAGGCATCACCAAAGAGAAAAAACTTGAGGCACAATACTATATCGCTCTCGCCCGCTTTGAATTAGGAGATCATGAATATGCGCTGAAGGCCACTAAATCGCTGATGCGAAATGAATGGCGTGCCGAGATGCTCTCCAAGGCGAAACTGCTTAGCGCGCGGGCACTTATGGCTTCAGGAAAGTTAGATGCCGGGCTCAAGGCTTATGAGGAAACCACGAAGAGCTATCCTCGCACAGAGCAATCAGCGCGCGCTTACTATAATTGGGGCAACTATCTCTATTATGAGACGGAAGATAGGGACACTGCCATCCAATATCTTAACAGGGTGAGAGTGGAAGCGCCCACCTTGGATATCGCGACCGAAGGACAGCGCAAAGCCGCCGCGATCGGACACACCAAGATATCCTCTAACATCGATCCTGATAGAAACTTACAAGAATATCTCAATGCGCATTATCAGCGAGCGGAAAGCTTCTTTAGTCCGCTTGCATTGCCGGATTCATCCCTGGCGGTATATCGTGCCGTAATTGCGCAAAAAGATAGCTTCGTCGTGCAACTCGACACTCTGTCCGTAAATGCTCTGATAATGCAGGCGGAGATTGATAGCATCAGCGTTATCGCGGCAGAACTGGATAGTCTTCTCATGGCGCTTGCTCAGGAAGAAAGCGAGAATGATCAAGAGATTTCAGATACAGAAGATCCTGAAACAGAACTAATTGCAGACGACGAGGAGCCTGAAGACATCACGGCAGATGAAGAAGCCGAAGAGCCCTCAGATGAAGAGGCATTAGATGAGCCCGATGAAGAGCCGGAGATCTCCGATACAGAGCGGCTTGCACAGCTAAATACGCGACTCACACAGCTCCGAGATGAGCTTGATCTCACCAATATCAAGATCCAGAATATCGAGACCTCGCTTGAGCGCTATGACCGCGAAATCTTGCCTTTTTGCTACTATTCAATCTACCATCTCTTCTATCAGGATGAGACGAAAGAGGAGGAGGCTGAACAGGTTTTTGATCATCTGCAAGAATTCTATCCGCGCAATCTCTATTCCATTGCTGCTGATGCAATTAAGGCAGGCAACCCACCCTCCTTGGTGGATCCCGATTACGAAGATGCACGCAATCTCTTTGACCGGGCTTTGGACTATTATCCCTCTCAGCCGGACTCCCTAATCGCTGTTATGCAAGACTTTACAGAAAGCAACTATCAAGACCTGAAAAACCGTGCATATTACCGCCTGGGCTGGTATTACACCTTCGATGAACCGGATAGTGCGCAGGCATTTATCCACCTGGATTACATCCTCGAAGAAGCTGATAATCCTGAGCTTTCCACTGAGGTCAGGAAGTTCTACAATGGCAAAAAGTTCCTCTATCGCGATGAAGAAGCGCTGGATAGCCTATACCGCTTTGAGCCTTTGCCCATCATCCCTGCGGGGACGGAGGTGCCGGGCAGAGAACCTCTCGAAGAAGAAGAGGAAGAGCCCGACTCTGACGAGGAAAGCGACGCCCCGCCGCCTGAAGATGAAGAAGATCCTGATCCCAAGCAAGATACAACTGCGACGGACGATACCCCCTCTGATGAAGACGAGCCAAAGGATGCCGACGAGACGGACGCCCCCGCTTCTGACGACACATCCACAGATGATAACGAAGCAGATAGCGCCGAACCACAGCCTGATAATCCCGACCTCGAAGACAGCTCCACAGACGAGATGGAACCGTGAAAAGAGGGCTGATACGCAAACAACATCTCTACCTCAAGTTTGCCATATTCCTCTTTGGAATCGCCGGCACGCTTGAAGTAAGCCTGCGTCAGCTTGCTCTCCAAAGCTTGCTCTTTATCCTCTTTCTCGCAACCGAGCCACGCCTTTACGCCCTTGTAATCTTCGCTTTTCGTAAACTTCTGCCCTTTTTTGCCGCATACTGGCTTTTGGCAACACTTTTCAAGATAGAATTCATGGTATCCGTGCTATTTTCAGGCAAGATACTGCACCTGGTATTCATCACCGTCGCCGCCTGGGGAGCCGTGGACAAAAGCGCCCTTCTGGGTCAAAGCAAACTCTTCCGCAAGACCAAGATAGGCAAAAACGTGCTTTCTTTCACGCTTGCCACATACCTCTTTTTACAAGAATATATTAAGTCATATAAAGAGCTTCCAAAAAGCGAGAAGTTAGGACTAATCGTCGATAGAGCAATCCTTGCCGGCAAAAGCGTGCACGATAAGAGCGAGAGCATAGATCAAGAGGTGCAAGAGCTTTTAGTGCAGGAGGTTCCTGCCGGCTCCGGCTACTGGCTCGCAAACTTGACAGGGCTATTATTCCTCTGTCTCTTAGGGCTGGCACACAGCTGTTAAAGGTCTGACTCAGCATGCGTTATCTCATCAGATTTGAATATGACGGCAGCGACTTCATCGGCTGGCAAAAGCAAAAGAAAGGTCGCAGCATTCAGAGCGTTCTGGAGAGCGCTTTGGCGGCATTTGCTCAGACTTATCAGCCCATCACTGCAGCGGGTAGGACGGATGCAGGGGTGCACGCACTCTCTCAATACGCTCACTTCGAGTATGAGGGAAAGATGGGAATGCCGCAGATACTCCTTGCTTTCAGACGCTGGTTGCCCGATGATGTAAAGATCCTACAAATATGGAAGATAGACGAGAATTTCTCAGCGCGATATCAGGCATATCAACGCAGCTACAGATATATTATGAGCAAGGATAGAACCCCTTTCAACCGCAATTATAGCGGCTTTATTCCATATCTTAGACTGAGATTGGAGCCCATGCAAAAGGCGGCAATACATCTTTTGGGACGCCATAACTTTTCAAGCTACGGCAGGCTGAACCCCGAAGTGCCGAACCATATCTGTGAGATAAAAGAAATAAGTATTGCCGAGACTGATGACTCCTATATCTTTGATATCAGAGCAGATAGATTCTTGCATAACATGGTGCGCCGCATAGTGGGAACTCTGTGCAATATCTCTCATTTCGATCTGCCGGAGAACACCACCGCCGAAATATTAGCCGATAGATGCCCCAAGCAAAACATTGTCACTACCGCACCGCCGGAAGGACTCTATCTTGTTGACGTTAAATACCCTGCCGAACTTATTGAAGGCAGAGAAACCTATAAATATGAAGAGCTTTTAAAGAGGAAACCATGAACTATAGAATTCCGCGAGGAACCTTTGATATTATGCCCCCGGACAGCGCGAAATGGAACTATGTTAAAGACGTGTTCCGCCGCGTTGCAAACAGCTTTGGCTATGATGAAATCACCACGCCGATCTTTGAGATGGCTGAGCTTTTTGAACGCAGCTCCGGCGAGACTTCGGATGTCGTTCAGAAGGAAATGTATAGATTTACAGACCTTAGAGGGCGTGTTTTCGCGCTCAGGCCGGAAGGAACAGCCCCCGTGGTGCGCGCTTATGTGGAGAATCATTTGGACAAAACTGCCGCGCATAACAAGTTTTATTATATGGGACCAATGTTCCGCTATGACAGACCCCAAGCCGGGCGCTATCGTCAATTCTATCAATACGGTATAGAGTTTATCGGCAGCAACAATCCATATTATGACGCCGAGGTGATTGCGCTTGAGCAGATGTTTCTCAAAGAACTGGGATTAAAGGACTTCCGCCTTGAGGTCAATAGCGTGGGCTGCGCTAAATGCTCGCAGGAATATGACGAGGCATTAAAGGAATTTTTCCGCCCCAATTTAGACAAGCTTTGCGGTGATTGCCAGAACCGCTTTGATAGCAATCCACGACGCATATTAGACTGTAAAGTCCCCTCCTGTGGAGACTTGCGTCATGGCGCTCCCTCACAGTTAGACTATTTAGATGACGATTGCAAGGATCACTTTGAAAAGACACGTCTCTACCTGGATCAGATGGATGTTGACTATGTGATAAACCCCTCTATTGTAAGAGGTTTGGACTATTATACAAACACCGCATTTGAGTTCATTGTGGACTCTTTAGGCGCACAAAACACCATCGCCGGCGGAGGCAGATATAACGGACTCATAGAGCAGGTTGGCGGCAGAGCGACCCCAGCCGTGGGCTTTGCAGGCGGCTTTGAACGCCTTATCTTAGCGCTTGAAAGCCAAGGCATTATCTTCCCTGAGGGTCTTGCGCCGGATATCTATGTGGTCGCAATGGGCGAAAGCGGCGAAAACTATGCTATGAACCTACTTACGAGCATGCGCGAAGCCTGTATCTACGTGGAATACAACCCCGATAAGCGCTCATTCAGGTCTCAGATGAAAGCTGCGGATCAGAGCAAAGCCCGCTACGCCTTGATCATAGGCGAAGAAGAGATAAAGCTCGACAAGCCAATGCTTAAAAACTTAAACGACGGCAGTCAGGAGAATCTAACTATCAACCAGATTATAGACAGGGTCAAACATAGTTGATGCTACTTGAGCACATTGCTCCGCTCTTAGATAAGTCGCCGTTTTTCAAGGAACTAAACCGCCTCGAACCCGGCACGCAGATACACAATCTGAACCAAAGTGCGCGTGCGCTATTGGCAGCATACTATTGGCAAGAAAGCCAAAAAAGCGTGATTCTCGTCTCCCAAGACGATATCATTGCTGAAGAACTTTGGGAGGATCTCATCGCTTTGGTAGGGCGCAACAATGCCTTCTATCTGCCTGATTATGAGACACTTCCCTATGAGGAGCGTTCGCCGCACTACTCCATCCGCGCGACGAGATTGAACTCTCTGATAAAAAGCCTTGATGAGAAGCCTGCGATCTACAGCCTTTCCATCCGCTCATTCATGCGGCTCATGCCCTCAAAAGAGCTGCTTTCCAAGAATGTCTTTACCCTCAAAAAGGGTGATAGCTTCGAGCCGGACAAGCTGATCACCAAGCTTTTTAACATGGGCTATGATGTGGAGTATCAGGCAACTACGGTATACCAATGTGCGAAACGTGGCGGCATTGTCGATCTTTTTAGCCCCGCAAATGAAGACCCCGTTCGGCTGGAATTCTGGGGTGATGAAATCAGCAGTATTCGCGCTTATTCGGCGGCAACTCAACGCTCTATCTCTGGTGAGATCAATGAGATACTCGTAGTTCCCGCCCGCGAGATTGCGCTTGATGACATTGATTCCGGTTCAGTAATCATCGCAAAGGTGCGCGATCACGGCTTCTTCGAGGGCATTGAGAACTATTTTAGCCTACTCACAGACCAACTGTGCAGCTTTGCGGATTACTTTCCCGCATCCGAGCGCATCTTGCTCTTCAGCAACTATAACTATATAAAAGAAGAGATGTTAAGCGTTTATGAGCAAACGGTAAATCAGTATCAAAAAGAACTAAAAACCGAGATAAAAGGCAAGATTCCGGAGCCGGACAGGATTGTCTTAGATGAAGCTGCATTCAGCCGAATAAGGCGACAGAGCAGGAGCTATTTCCTTTCACAGAGTGAGTTTATCTTCCCGGAGCGCAAAAACTCCCTGCGCGCACCCTTCACTCCACAACCTCCTTTTGAGGCTGATATCCCCTTACTGTCAGAGAGCATCATCGCTTCAGAGAACGATCACATCCTGCTTTTCGATAACAATTCCCAGGCGAAAAGGATGCGCGAAATCATCGACAAAGCAGCGGAGTATAGCCCTCATATCGGTGTTATACATCAAGGCTTTACGATCACTGATGTCGGGCTTTCCATCTGGACGGATCACGAGATTTTCAACCGGTATAAACGCCGCAAATACAGCTCCCGTTTTGCTCCCGGCGAGACCATTATCGATTATGATGACCTCAAACCGGGCGATTATGTGGTGCACGTGGATCACGGCGTGGGCGTGTTTGAGGGGCTCAAGATCATCAAATTGGACGGGCAGGACGTGGAATGTCTCATCATCCGTTATGCAAATGAAGACCGTGTTTATGTTCCCACCTTCCAGCTTTCTCTGGTGACCAAATACGTTGCAGAAGAAGGAGTTGCGCCCACTCTCAACCGAATCGGCAGTGTGAAATGGCAAAACACGAAGAAGCGAGTCGCCCAGCAGATCGAGCTGATTGCAGCGGATTTGGTGCGCCTTTATGCCGAACGCAGCGCGCGCCCGGGCATCTCGCACAAGCCGGATACAGGGTGGCAAAGAGATATGGAAGAGTCTTTCATATATGAAGATACGCCGGATCAAGCGCGTGCATCTGCGGAGATCAAACAAAATATGGAAAGACCCTCCCCCATGGAACGTTTGCTCTGCGGTGATGTAGGCTTCGGCAAGACGGAAGTAGCGATCCGCGCAGCATTTAAGGCGGTGAATAGCGGCTATCAGGCAGCGATCTTGGCGCCTACAACTTTGCTTGCCGAACAGCACTATCGCGTTTTCAAAGAGAGACTTGCGCAATATCCCGTGCACATCGCGATGCTCAGCCGTTTCCGCTCTAAAGAGATGCTAAAGAAAGACATAGCCGACATCAAAAGCGGTAGAGTGGATATCGCCATCGGCACGCATAGGTTACTCTCAAAAGACATCAGTTTCCCTCGTTTAGGACTCCTCGTCGTGGACGAAGAACACCGCTTCGGAGTGCGCCATAAAGACCGCCTCCGCAAGCTGCAAAGCAATGTAGATACGCTATATATGAGCGCCACACCCATCCCGAGAACTCTGAATATGGCGCTTACCAAACTCAAAGAAATCTCACTGATGCAGACCTCGCCCAAAGAGAGGCTTCCCATCCGCACCATCATCACCCCGCGCGATATGCAGGTGATCAAAGATGCGATCCAACGCGAGACCGATCGCGGCGGGCAGGTATTTTTTGTGCACAATCGAGTGCAAACCATTGATACCATTGCCAATGAGCTCATGCGCGAGATGCCGGATATCAGCTTCGCCGTGGGACACGCACAGATGCCCGAAAAGGCGCTGGAGACGGTGATGAAAGCCTTTGTGAATAAAGAGTTTCAGGTGCTGATCTCCACCACTATCATCGAAAACGGCATTGACATCCCGAATGCAAATACCATCCTTATTGACCGCGCTGACAACTTTGGCCTCGCCCAGCTCTATCAGATGCGCGGAAGAGTAGGCAGAAGCAATCGCCGCGCCTACGCCTATCTACTTATTCCGAAAGGGACTACCGCAGTTGCACGCAAGCGACTTGAAGCTCTCACGCAATATGACTATTTAGGCGCCGGATTCCAGGTTGCGCTGCGAGATTTGGAGCTTCGCGGAGCCGGAACCATCTTGGGAACAAAGCAAAGCGGCATCATCCAAGCCATAGGTTTTAATTACTATAACCGCATGTTAAAGCGTGCGATAGAGGCTGCCGAAAGCGGTGAAGCATTCGATATCGAGCATGAAGATGATCCCACAATGCGTCGCAACATCCGCAGCGAGATAGATCTCTATTTCCCAGAGGGTTACATCGACGATGATGAAGAAAGATTGCGCAGCTATCGCCGACTTGCCGAACTCAGCGACCTACCCGAGATCGCCGATTTTGAGATGGAATTGGAGGATAGATTCGGTGCTTTGCCGGAGAATGCCCGCTGGTTGATGATGTATTTCAAAGTCGACATCCTCGCTAAGCAACACGAGTTAAAGACTTGCACGGTAAAGAATAACAATCTTATCTTGGAATACTATCCTGATAAGATGCCGCCTAAGGAAAAGATACTCAAGCTCAGCTCCAAAATCAGCGAACCGCTTAGTTTCGATGCTTCAAGAGGATTGAGAGTCATCGTGCAGCTGGACAAGGATTTAGAGCCGATCTATCAGTTTGAGCGCACCATAGAAATCCTCAGCGCGATCTGAGCAATATCACCGCGCTTTCCACCAAGCTCATCAAATCACGGATCAAGCCCGCATCACGCAACGCTAAGTCCATATACATCCATCTCTTCCCTACTGGATTCAGCTCGTCTTCAGCCCATGATATGCTCATACCTATGACCACATCATGACCACATCACCACCGGAACCCAATAGGGAAGCAGCCTCCGCGCATGGCAAAAATCGCAAAAATAACGAGAAAAACAAAATATAACTTGCCAGCAATGCCCATGCTAATATCTTGTATTTTAGATAAATGTTGGAGGAAAAATGAAAGGAATCAAACGCTACGGGTTCTACATAATTTTGAACCTACTCGTAATGGCCATGATATCGGTCATATTGTCGCTCTTGCGCATACCCCTCGAGAGCGCATCAGGACTATTGGTTTTCAGCGCGATCTTCGGCTTTGCCGGCTCTTTGATCTCGCTCGCACTCAGCAAAACCATCGCGAAAAGTGCCTACAAAATTCAATTGATAAACGCCGAGAGTCATGATCCGCGCTTGAGAAATCTCTATGAAACTATAGCAAAAATGGCGGAATATCGTAAAGTTGCCATGCCGGAAGTGGGAATATATCCTTCCAAAGACGTGAACGCTTTCGCAACCGGACCTTCTGTAAACAATTCGCTGATAGCCTTTTCCAGTGAATTGATGAACAAGTTGAACGACGATGAAGTAGCCGCCGTCGCAGCGCACGAACTCACTCACATCACTGAAGGCGACATGGTTTCCATGACCTTGGTAATGGGGTTGATCAATACATTCGTGATGTTTGCAGCGCGTATCATCGCCGCCGCACTGGATGCAGTCATGCGGGACGACAAAGGACGCGGTGGGCTCGGTTTCTTCGGTTATTACATAGTGGTCAATCTCTTACAGAATGTTTTGATGATACTCGCCATGATCCCCGCTTCGGCATATTCGCGGCATCGTGAATACCGCGCGGATAGGGGCGCCGCCGAGCTTACGGGACCCAGAGACATGATCGCGGCTCTCAGCGCAATCGATGAGCACTATTACCCGTCAGATAAACAAGATAGCTTTGCGATGGCGAAGATAAATAACAAGAAAAAAGTATCGCTCTTTGCAACTCATCCACCAATGGCGGATAGAATAGAAAGACTCAGTCGCATGTGATGATAGTAAAAGAACTTAGGATAGAAAAGATCGCAATGGGCGGGATGGGAATAGCCTTCCACGACAGCAGGGCTATCTTCATTCCCCAAACCCTTATCGGAGACGTGGTTAGCGCAGAGATCACGCACATGAAGAAAGACCACGCTTTCGCTCGCGTTGTGCAATATCACTCGCGCGGAGAGGGATATATTGCGGATCTCTGTGATGCTTTCGACAAAAGCCCCGGCTGCGGAGGCTGTGATTGGCTGATGGCAAGCTATCCTAAACAGTTAGAATACAAAGACATGCTCATCCGCGAGCTCTTCAAAGATCATCAGGAAAAGATATTGGACTTTGAGCCCTCGCCTCTTGAAACAGGCTATAGAAACAAAGTCTTTATGCCTTATGGTAAAGAGGGTTACGGCATCTTTGCACGCTATTCACACGAAATCATTACGCACCAGCGTTGCCTCAATCAACCGGAGCTTTTTGACTTCATACTCGATGAGCTTCAAAAGCTGCTAAAGAAAGCCGGTGTAGAAAGTTATGATGAAGTCTCTCTCAAGGGAAACCTACGCCATATCGGGCTTAGAGTGAATCATGATTTTAGCGAAATCCTCCTCATCCTCGTCACAAAATCCGCCCGACTACCTTTCTCAAAGACCATCGTCGCGGGTATCACGAAGCGCTTTCCGCAGATCGTAGGCATTGTGCAAAACATCAATCGCGAGAGAACCAATGTCATACTGGGGCAAGAAGATAGGCTCCTATTTGGTAGAGACTTTCTACAAGATGAATTGCAAGGCATACGCTTTCGCCTCAACTACCGCAGCTTCTGGCAGATCAACAGCGGAACAATGCGTAAGATATTGAATTTCATGGCACTTGAGATAGACAAAGGCGATAGAATCCTGGATGCATTTTGCGGGATAGGAGCAATCGGGCTGAGTCTTGCCCAGAGTGCGGACGCCATCTTCGGAATAGAGGAACTCCCTGCAGCCATTGAAGATGCACGCTTCACGGCAAAGGAAAACAGCATAGACAATGCAAGCTTCGAGGCAGGACTCTTCGAGACGCTCTTTGAAAGGGTAAATCGCGAGTTCACGCCGAACATACTGATCCTTGATCCCCCTCGCGGCGGAGTGAAAAGAGAAGCCCTAAACGCCATAATCAAGAGCCAGATAGAGAAGATCATGTATCTAAGTTGTTCGCTACCTAATCTCAAGCGCGACATGGATATCCTCCTTGAAAGCGGCAACTATGAACTGACCAAGATCAAAGGCTTCGACATGTTCCCAAATACCTGGCATACCGAGACTTTAGCCATCTTTCAGAGGAAATAGTGAACAGGCTCCTAATCATTCTCCTCATTGTGCTTTTGCTCGCGCTTAACGGCTGCGATTTTGACGATGCAGACACTCTCTCTCGCAAAGAAATCCGCAATCTCATGTATGAAATATCTTTGGACTTCAACCTCGGAAACACGGTCGGGATCATGGATAAAGTGCACTGGAATTACCTTCACAACGGCGATATCTCCTATCACTTCAATCAAGAATTGATCAACAGAATGAGCAGATTCAACCTCTTGGATATCGACGTTATCTACATTGAATTGGACGGACATTACGCGGTTGTGCACACCATCGATCGCTACTCCTCATCCATCGAGAACGTAAGCTATAACGAGCCCGAAACTCAAGGCTGGATGAGCCATTTAAAGTATGAAAAGGATGGCTGGATGATCTACGGAAATCAGCAGTGGATCAGCCTAAATTCGCCCACAAAATCAAAGTGATTTTCTTTTTAATTGACATTTAGCAGCATTGCAAATGAATTGTTTACATTGCAAATGAGTGCAAAAGGAACATAAATTATGCGTAAAAAAAGGTTCATAATCATTGGCATCGTCGTCTTGATCGTGATCGTCATGGTCATTTCGCGTTGCGGCAAAAAGAAGGCCGGCGTAAGCCCTTTCATGGAAACCACATCCGGCGATCTCTATGAAGTAAAGCATGGCAATATCGACGCCAAAATAGACATCACCGGAGAGGTTCAACCCGAAAGCGTGGTCGAACAAAAGTCCCGAGTATCCGGCAAGGTTGTAAAGCTCTATGTGGATGAAAGTGATGTAGTTAAGATGGGCGACATCCTCGCTGATATCGAGCCGGATTACAATCAGGCAAACACGCTTTTCAATACCAAAGCCAGCCTCGAACGCGCCGCTCTCGCGCTTGAACGAGCCGAGAAAAACATAGAAGATAAAGCCGAACTCTTGGCGAAAAACTATATCTCGCAGGATGATTATGACAGAGCAGAAGAGCAACTCTTTGAGGCGCAAATCCAACACGCACAAGCCGTTAGACAATATGACATGATCAGCGATCTGGACGTTCCCGGAAAAGTGGTGCACATGTATGCCACCGCCGCAGGAACCATCATCAAGCGCAACGTAAATGAAGGTGAGATGGTCACTTCCAGCATCAATTCATTCGGTGAAGGCACCGTTCTTATGGAGATCGCCGACCTCTCAAACATGGTAGTAAGCTCCAATATTAACGAAGTGGATATCTCCAAATTCAAGCTGGGACAGCTCGCCGAGATCAAGCTGGACGCCTACCCTTATGAGAACTTCAGCGGCAAGATTATGAAGATCGCGCCCAAGGCAACCACCATCAGCAATGCCAAGGTCTTCCCCGTTCAGATCAGCATCAACGCCGCCGGACAGAAGGCTAAACCCGGCATGACAGCAGCACTCAGCATCCAAGGCGAAAGCCGCGAGAACGTAATTATTATCCCGATTGGAGCGGTTTTTGCAGATGAAATGAATCAAGATGTCGTCTATCTCGTGCCAAAGAAGGACGATGATAATGACGATACAGAGCCTATCTCAACGCCTATCCGCCTGGGAGCAAACGACTTTCAGATGGTGGAAGTCATCTCAGGACTCGCCGAAGGAGATCAGATCATGCTCTCCGAACCCGGCAAACAGAAATCAATGCAATTTATGATGTATTAAACGCGGAGCTTTTAATTAGAATATGATAGAAATACGAAACTTAAGCAGGTCTTTCGGGGATCTGCGCGCCGTGGATAATATCAGCCTGGATATCTATAGCGGCAAGATCACCGGCTTTCTGGGGCCAAACGGCGCCGGTAAGACCACGACCATGAAGATGATGGTGGGCTATTTGCAGCCCAATAACGGCAATATCTTCATCGACGGGAAAGATGTGTTTGCCGATCCCATCGCCAATGCGCGCAAGATAGGCTATCTGCCTGAACACAATGCGCTTTACGATGAAATGTATGTCTTCGAAGCCTTGCGCTATTATGCAGACCTACGCAAGATGAGCTCAGAAGACTTTACTCAAAGACAAGAGTTTGTCGTCAATAGCTGTGGTCTGCAAGATGTTAACACTCAAAAGATTGGCACGCTATCGAAGGGCTACCGTCAGAGAGTGGGCATCGCTCAAGCCATCCTGCATGATCCCGAAATCCTGATCTTAGACGAGCCCACCAGCGGCTTAGACCCTAACCAAATCATTGAAATACGAGAGCTTATCAAAGAGCTCGGCAAAGAAAAGACCGTCATCCTTTCCTCTCACATCATGCAAGAAGTGCAGGCCGTGTGCGATAGAGTGGTGATCATAAACAAAGGCAAGATCGCCGTGGATGACGACATTGAAAACCTATCCAAGTATCTCAGCGATAAAGAGATGCTCGTGCTGGAGATAGAAGGAGAAGATATAGACCTCACAGACTTTTACACAGCCAATCCTTCTGCAGTGCCCGTGCTCGAAGAGAAGACAGCCGATGGAATGAAGCTTGAGATACAGCAATCGCCTGATGAGTGCCTGCGTCGCGAGCTTGCCCGCTTTATCGCACAAAGAGGCTGGATCTTGACCTCCTTATTCGTGCAAAAGGTGAGCCTCGAAGAGATCTTCCACGATCTTACCAGGAAGGCAACAGACATCCACAGCGATGATGAAGACATGCCTGAAGATGAACACACAGACCCGGAATCCACCGACAAAGACACGCTTGAAGGTGAAGACACAGATTCAGAACTGATTGAAGAAGAAGACTATGAGCCCGTCGAGCTCGAAGAAATAGAAGAGGCAGAGATGCCCGACGAAGGAGAGGATTCATGAGAACCATACTCACCATTGCCTTCAAAGAATTTCAGCTTGCGATGCGCTCGATCTCGTCCTACATAGTTTACATCCTCTTCCTAATCGTCGGCGGCGCAGCATATTCCACCGTGGTTTTCAAGATAGGCGACGCGGGACTAAGAAGCTATTACGAGATACTCCACGCGCTTTTTGTGCTCTTCATCCCCGCGCTCACCATGGGCAGCATCGCCCGCGAGCAACACAGCGGCACAATGGAGATACTCTTCACCATGCCAATCCGCCTCATACACATCGTTTGGGGCAAGATATTGGCAGCGTTCTTGCAGCTTCTTACACTGCTTTCCTTCACCGCAATCTTCTACGCGGTAATAGCAGTAATGGGAGTGAATTTCGACCACGGCGCAAACCTCTTAGGCTTTGTTGGTATGCTACTTGCGGGGCTTTGCTACATCAGCATCGGCATATTTGCCAGCAGTTTACACGAGAATCAGATACAAGCATTTGTGATCGCGCTTGTGATCTCCGGCTTTTTCTTTGCCATGAGATACGTGATATTACTGATGCCCCTTTCCATGGTTCGCTACCTGCAATTCTTTAGTTTTGATCACCATCTGGCGAGCTTCTTGCGCGGAGTTTTAGACCTGCGCGATGTGCTCTTCTTCCTCGCTTTCAGCCTGATCTTCTCCTTCTTGGCAGAATTCAGATTGCAAGCCCAAAACCTCTTACAGGAGCGTTAGATGATGAACAAAAAGCTCGGAAACATCAGCGGACTGGCATTAAAGATAGGCATTGCACTGCTCATCTTGCTCATCAGTACTTTGGTGACGCTGCGTTGGGATCTCTCGAAAGACCGCGCCTACAGCCTCAACAAAAACAGCAAGGAACTCATGCGTTCTCTGGACGATGTGATGCTGGTCAAGATCATCAGCTCCAAGGAACTACCCGTTGAACTCAACAACCTCAATCGCTACACGGCAGATCTCTTACGCGAATACCAGCTCTCCAGCCGCGGGAAACTCCGCTTTGAATATGTTAAACCGTCCACCCAAGACGAACTATATAGCCTCGCGCGCAGCAGCGGCCTCCGCAGGGTTCGCTTCCAGGGCTATGAGGGCGATCAGATGACCCTGAAAGAAGTGATCTTCGGCGTCGTATTTGAATATCAAGGCCGCATTGAGAGCTTTGATCTCATACCGCGAATCGAGCCGCGCCTCGAATATGAAATGACCCTGCGCATGCAATCTCTGATCCAAAAGAGCATGCCCAAAGTCCTCGCATTTGCCGACACCACATACTATTACCAAAGAAAGGAAACCTTCGCCCGCTCGCTACAGATGAACTACATCTTGGACATGATAGACCTCAAAGATCCTCTGCCCGATGCCGACGCACTGCTCTTTAACGGCGTGGTGACCGACCTCGAAACAGAGCAACTCTATCAGCTGGATCAGTTCCTCATGCGCGGCGGCAAACTCATCTTTTTACAAGACAAAACTCACACGGACGGACACACCTTATCGCCCATACAGAGCAATATCTTCGACCTTTTGGAGCACTACGGCTTCGAGCTGAGTGACGACATCGCCCTGGACATCAATTGCGACCAACAATCCGTAGGAGTGGGAACTTATCTATATTATCCCATGTATCCGATTCTCAAAGGCAGCGCGCACCCTGTAAGCCGCGGCCTTCACAACATCATCTTCTATCTGGCAAACGGGATTAGATTCACCCGCCCGGATATGGTGGAATTTCAGCCGATTCTCACCAGCAGCGAGTTCTCAGACGTCATGCCCGCGCCTACTTATCAGGTGAGCCAAGAGATGTTCACCGGTGCAGATCCCATGAACTATACCATGGGTCCGATAGTCCTCGCCGCCGAAACGAAGGGTGAATTTGAAAGCTTTTTTGCTCACAACGACTCACTTTCCACGCGACCGGGCTTCATCGCAAAGTCTCCTATGACCAGCGTTATCCTCTTTAGCGATAAGGAATTGGTGATGGATTCAGACAAGAAAGAATTTGCAGAACGCGGGAACGTCGTCTTAAACGCCATAGATTATAGCATCGGCAGGGATTCGATGATGAAGATCCGCAATCGCCACCTCTCCACGCCCGTGCTGAGCACCCGCTATTTCGTTCAAAAGAACTTCTCGATTTGGCGAGATTTGAACAAGACAGAACAGTTCGTAAAGACCTCTGTGAAGGTGATTTTCACCCTTTTACCCTCGATAATACTCGTCTTGATTGCGCTTTTTATTGCCTTCAAACGAAAGATAAAACTCAGGATCATGACAGATGAAAAAGAATAGACTTATCTTGCTTATTATCCTCTTGATACTCATGGGGATATACATATTTCTAACCCTCAGAAAGCCGCAGGAGAAAGAAACCAGCTTGATAAAGCTAAATCCCGATCGCATTGACATGATTGAGATTTGGGATGAATATGACGGCGTGAAGCTGGTTAAGTCCAGTGCCGGCTGGGAGATACACGGTGATATGGTCTGGGACGCAGACAGTCTTACCGTGGATAGCTTTTTCGCCGATGTGATAGCCGCTAAATACCCCCTCAGCCCTGTCAGCACCAGCCTCGAAGGGATAAAGCGCTACTCCTTGGAAGAGCACGAAGCCCTACACGTCCGCATCTCTGCCGGCAAAGAAAGCACATACATGCTGTTTAGCAATCTGGGCAAGGCTTGGGACTACTTCCGCTTTGCCGATGAAAACGAAATATATCAGATCAAAGGCAAGGTTTATTCCGTATATTTCCCCGAGATGGCGCGCTGGCGAAATCCGCTCATCCTGCGCATCATGGAAGAAGAACTTGAGAGCATAAAGGTTAGCTATCTACTTAATGATTATACGCTTACCCAAGACTCATCCGGCTGGAAATTCAAGGACGCCGAACGGGAATTCGATGTATTTTTCAACAACTATGCGCTCTCCAAGATCATCAGCATTCTGCAAAATTTCAGCAGCTATATCCTTGATACAGACCAAAATGAGGAGATGATCAGGAGGTTTGACGAGCCGCTTGCGACCGTGTGGATCAATACCACGGATAATAAGACCACCAAGATCAGCTTTGCCCGCTTCGATGACGACACGAGCATGATGGTTAAAGACGACGATTTCAGCATTATACATCATGTTTCTCACAATACGATAAACCGCTTTACCAGAGCCCCTCAGGCCTTTATGGACGTCCCTGCCTTCTGATAAATATGAGCAAACACGTGCATATAATCGGCGGCGGACTCTCCGGATGTGAAGCCGCTTTACAGCTCTCGGAAATGGGCTGGAAAGTAAGCCTTTATGAGATGAGACCTAATGTGCAAACCCCTGCACACCAAAGCGATACTCTGGCTGAGCTCGTTTGCAGTAATAGCCTCAAATCCTTCAGACACGACACCGGTGCAGGACTCTTGAAAGCAGAGCTCGAACTCCTCGGCTGCAAGCTTTTAGAGATAGCCAAAGAGCACAGCGTGCCCGCCGGACAAGCCCTCGCCGTGGATAGAGAACTCTTCGCAAACGCCGTTCAGGAGCGCATTTTAATGGATGAAAACATCCGCCTTTTTCGAGAGGAAATCACGGAAATCCCACAGGGCAAGTGCATCATTGCAACGGGGCCGCTCACCTCTGACAAATTGATGGCAAGTCTCGCACAGCTTTTAGGCGAAAATCACCTCTTTTTCTTTGATGCAATCGCTCCCATCATCGATACCGATTCCATTGATTTCAATAAGGTTTACGCCAAGACGCGCTATGATAAAGGCGAGGCGGATTACCTGAATTGTGCGTTCACAAAAGATGAATATTTGGCATTTGTGGAGGCACTTTTGGAAGGCGAAAAGCATGAAGCTCGCGAGTTTGAAAACGAATTCTTCAAGGAAGTAAACTTCTCATTTTACGAGAATTGCATCCCCATCGAAGAGCTCGCCAAGCGTGGCGTTGACACCCTTCGCCATGGCGTTATGCGCCCCATGGGTTTAGAAGCGCCCGGCAGCGATGAAAAGCCCTATGCCGTGATCCAATTGCGCGCCGAAAACAATGATAAAACCGCCTACAACCTCGTGGGCTGCCAAACCATGCTTCGCTATCCCGAACAGCGTCGCATCTTTCGCCTCATCCCCGGGCTGGAAAACGCTGACTTCCTGCGCTTTGGCTCCATCCATCGTAATAGCTATCTCAATGCGCCGATGATACTAAATCCCGATCTCTCGTTGATAGCAAACAGCGAGGTCTATATTGCCGGTCAACTCATTGGCGTGGAAGGATATATGGAGAGCATTGCCTCGGGAATGTTAGTCGCGCAGATCATCGCCGGAAAGATCAAAGTACTGCCGCCGGAGACCATGCTGGGTCAGCTCTGGCGCAAGCTCATCGAAGTCCCGCAAAAGAAACGCTTTAGCCCTATCAATGCGAACTTTGGCATACTTCCCGCCGGCGATAAAAGAGTGCGCGATAAGAAGCAAAAACGCCTGCTTTTGGCGGAGCGTTCGCTGGATTCTTTGAAGACTTATTTAGAGCAAAAGAACTGATCTTTTTCCCTCTTTTTTTGCATAAAATAGCGCCATCACCCCACCCACTGACACAACATATTCCTAAGCTACTGCTTCCCTATAGGATACAGCTCAGTTTCCGCTTATGATATGGTCATGGCGATGAGCATATCATGACCACATCATGACCAGAATCCAATAAGGAAGCCATGGAAAAGAGCCAAAATAAAGAGGAAATTAATCCAAATATCTGCCTAAAATTCTCTGATATCCCTCGCGCAATCTTTCCTTGAATCCCGGTTCTTCGTGGTCCCTTAATGCCTCTTGCGTCTTTTTTTCGCCCCACTCCCAATACTCGCGCGCCCTTTTAAGATCAGTGAAACCCAGCTCCGGATGGTGGGCGTCGATCACGATATCCGGCTCATATTGAACGATTGCATGCAGCGCCATACTGCCCTGATTTTGCATGAGCGCTTTGAGAAAGACGCTGATTCTATCCTCTTTATGCTTGGTTTTCACATCTTTTTCGCGATAAAATTCCGCCTCATCGGCAACGGGCGGGAGCACGTTCACCGCGATGGTAATCTCACCCTTTTGACTCTCGGCAAACGCCAAGGGCAAGGGATGAGAAACGCCGCCATCGACAAGGAAATAGTCCCCTAATTCATGAGGCGCAAAGATCAGCGGGAGCGAGCTCGAGGCGCGCATGGCATCAGCAAAAAAGCCGCTATCAAAGAGCACAGTGGTCTTGCGACTGAGATCATAGGATACTGCAGTAAAAGGAATTGCGCCTTGTTCAATACGCTTGCCATCAGTCCAATCTTCAAAAAGCCGAAGCAAAGCCCTTCCGTCGAAAATCCCGCTGCGGCGAAAGTCTAAATTACGCGGATTAAAAAGCTCGAATATGCTCACATCTTCCGCCAGAGCCGGCAATTCCTCGGCAGGCACGCCCGAAGCATATACGCCACCGACGATTGCGCCCATGGAGGTGCCGATAATGGAAGTGATTTCAAAGTGTTTTTCCAGCTCGCGGATCACGCCGATATGCGCCAATCCATAAGCCGAACCTCCGCCGAGAACCAATCTCGCTTGCTTCATCTAACTTCTCCTATTTCACATATTTATGATATATACGATAGTTGTTAAAAACCACGAGGGCAAAGACAAGATTTGCCACGGATAAGACGATATTGATGGTAAAAAGATCGTTGCCGGCATAAAATCCCATCAGGGGGATGAGAATGCCCAAGAGCACGGCTTTAAAGATCACCACGCCGCGAAAACAGCCGAGCCGCTTGAAAACAAAGCGCGCAATGGGATTCTTTTCGCGATAGTAGTGATTTGGATACATCACGATATAGGTGGAATGTGCGTCCAAGATATTCAGCAGGATGAACGCCGCTAAGTAGCTCCAAAATAAGGTGCTTGAATGTAGTATATTCTCTAAAGCAATCATAATCTATTTCTTCTATCTTTCATTTTTTGCCACGCTAAACTGAGGTGAAAAGATGGCAAGCACTATTTCTTACGCAGAAAAATTCCAAATAATACTTTACAAGATATAGCAAGTTCAATAAAGTGGGATGCAGGGGAATTGCGGCAGCGAAGACCGACTATTTGACTCTTTTGAAGACAAGCAGCCTGCGGCGGATATCCCCTTATGAATTTTAAAAAAATAAATAATATAAAGGATAAAACATGGACAAGAAGTGGATTTCACCACCCGTTCTTGAAGTGGAGGAAAAAGAGGCGATAAAACATTTGAGCGAAGAGCTCAAGGTCAGCGAACTCATCGCTGAATTGCTCTATCGGCGCGAACTTAGAACCGTCGAAGAGATAGAAAAGTTCTTTAATCCGAACTTAAAAGACCTGCTCGACCCCTTCCTTTTTAAGGAAATGAAGGTCGCAGTCGAGCGGATTTTGCGTGCGATTGATAATAAGGAACTCATTACCATTTATGGCGATTACGACGTGGATGGCACGACGGCGACGGCGCTTTTGTATCTCGGACTCAAGCGCATCGGTGCTCATATCGATTATTACATCCCGCATAGGATGATTGACGGTTATGGGCTGTCTGCTAGCTGTTTGCAACAGATCAAAGAAAAAGGCTGCAAACTCATTGTGACAGTGGATTGCGGCGTGAATGCCTTAGAGGAAATCGAGGCCGTGCGCGAGGCGGGCATGGAGATCATTATCACGGATCACCACAATCCCAAAGATGAACTGCCGCCTGCACTTGCGACGATCAACCCCAAGATTCCCGATTGCGGCTATCCCTTTCATCATCTCGCCGGAGTGGGCGTGGCATACAAGCTGCTGATGGCTATCTATCAGACTTTAGGCATAGATAGCATGGAAAATACGCTGAAATATATGGATCTCGTGGCGGTTGGCACGATCGCGGATATCGTACCCCTCGTGGGTGAAAACCGCGTCTTTGCCTCCATCGGTTTGCAGCATCTCATCGAGAAGAAGAATCTGGGGCTAAATGCACTCATTCAGCTCTGTGGATTGGATCAGAAAACCTTGAATACCACAGACATAGTCTTCGGAATCGCCCCGCGGATAAACGCTGCGGGAAGGATGGGAAGCGCTGATGTGGCGGTGGATTTGCTCATCTCTACAAATGAAGAAAAGAGCCATGAATATGCCGAAATGATCGAGCATGACAACTCTTTGCGCCAAATGGAGGATCAAAAGACCCTGCACGAGGCCTGTGAAATCATAGAAAAGAAATACAAGAACATTGCCCAAACTCCTTGCATGGTAGTCTCTTCGGATGATTGGCATCAGGGCGTGATCGGCATCGTGGCGTCTAAGCTCGTGGAAAAATATTACCGTCCCGTGATCATGATTTCTTTCAAAGATGGGTTCGGCAGCGGTTCGGGACGCTCGGTTGCAGACTTCGATCTCTTTGCGGCGCTGCAACATATAGAGCATAATCTGCACAGTTTCGGCGGTCATAAATATGCCGTCGGTCTAACCATCTATGAAGAATATTTGGATAGATTTGAGAACGAGCTTGCGCGCTATGTGGCTGATAACCTGCAACTTGGGCAGATTCATCCACCGCTGGACTTGGATTATGAGATCGAGCTTTATGACATCACGGAGTTCCTCTTGGATGGGATAGAGCGTTTTGCGCCCTTCGGACCGGGAAACTCGCGCCCGACTTTCTTTACGCGGGAGGTGACAGTGGCAAATTATCCCTATAACGTGGGACGTAACCACCTCAAACTAAAAGTTCTAAAAGATGGAATCACTCTGGATATGATTGGCTACAATCTCGGCGAATATGTGAATGTTCTCAAGAAAAATAGCGTCATAGACATAGCTTATACCTTGGAATATAATTACTTTGGCAACAAACCCAGCATTCAGGGAAAACTCAAAGACCTGAAAATATCAGGAGTTAAACAATGATGAAAAGACTAATATTACCCCTGTTTTTGATCTGCGTAATGCTTTGCAGTTTCGGATGTTCCGCATCCAAAAAGTCCCCGCCTTTGGATATCGAAGCCTTCACGCTTTTTGATACCAAAACCTTTGATGAGCCCGTGCAAAAAGCTCACTATCATAGCCCCACGAAGAGCATATTTGCACACGAAGAAAAGACACACCGCATACTTATCTTCAAGGAAGGTAAGCAGATAAATGCCATTGGTGGACTGGGCTCCCAGAGCTCAAACTTTCAGAAATTGGAAGATATCACCATGGGGCGTGATGGTAGCATCTATGCGCTGGATGGCGGCTCTCGCGAGGTGAAGCGCTTTAATCCCGATGGAAAATACATGGGTTTGATGAAATTAGAATATGTTCAGCAGCCCAAAAAGCTCGCCTTGGGCAGGGAAGACAATCTATTTATTTATGACGGTGCTGCCGGCGAAATCGTGGTTATTGATCTTTTAGATGGCAGTGAACTCTATCGCTTCGGCAAGTTTCAGCTTGAAAATGTGGATAAACTCTATGCCGGGCGGGACTTCCTCATCGCTTATGACACTGCGCGCGATACGAGCGCCATGTTTTCCGCTTTGGGGCAATTCATCTCCGAAGATAGCGGACAGATCGTCTATGATGATTATAACAATGCAATTAGCCTTTCCAGTGAGGCGTTGGTGAGCAAGATGAGCGCTGCGTGGCTGCCAATGGGCGGAAAGCCGGGATTTGTGACCATTCACAATAACATCCTGGCAATAGTTGTGGATAATCAAGTGAGGCTGCTGAAGATAGACTATGCTCCGGTTTATTAAAAACTACTATCTTGTATTTATCTCGGCGCTGATACTCAGCCTTTCACGCCTGCCGCTATATCTCGGCTGGGCTGTCTTTTCGGCGTTTTTCCCGCTTTTGTGGTGGATAAACGGACGGAAGCGTAAGGCGGGTGAGACGATTATCGCTGCACTGATCTTTTGCCTCGTGCAGATAGTGCTGGTTTTCTATTGGATCGGTTCTGTGACATGGCCGGGATTGATCGGGATTTGGCTGCTCTTTTCTCTTTATTATTGGGTGGTCTTTCTCGCGCTTAATCGCATCTGGCATCATGCGCCAAAGCTGCGCTACATCGGCTTTATCAGCCTTTTCATAAGTTTTGAATTCTTGCAGAACTTTGGTGAGATGCGCTTCCCGTGGTGGAATATCGGCTATTCTTTGGCGGATTTTGAGCTGCTCCTGCAAGCGCTGGATATAGGCGGACTCAGTCTTCTGGCATTTCTGATACTCACAATCAATTATCTCATTTGGCTGATCTCGCAGAGCCCTACGAGAAAGGTGCGTATCACCTTCATCAGTATAGGCTTTGTAATCCTTTTCATCTGGCAGGGATATGGTGCGCATCGCTTGATTAAACTGCCGATGATTCAGAAAGGGGACAAGATCGCCGTGATGCAGCCCTCCATTCCTCAGGTGGAAAAGTGGGATGAAGTGCAGTATCGGCGCATAATTGCAGTCTATGATTCCCTCAGCGCGGATGCCGCGAAAAAGGGCATGGATCTGCTGATCTATCCCGAGGCGGCTATCCCGGATTATATCATGCTCAATCCCTCTGCCCGAGCGGATGTGCAGAGTATTAGTATGAGGCACGGTCTCGATATATTTTGTGGCTTTCCTCATGCCGAAAGTGCGCCGGATGGTCATCATGAGCCATATTATTATTACAACGCCGCGTCGCTGATTAGCGCCAATGGTGAGATCGCGCCGCTATTCTTCAAAAATATCCTCGTGCCCGTGGGTGAGAGAATGCTCTGGCTGGATTATTTCCCCTTCCTGTGGAAGCTTCAGTTTGGACAGGCGAACTGGGAATTTGGCGAAACTATCCCGCGCTATACTCTTAATGGCAATGGCTTTGCGCCTTCCATCTGCTATGAGCTGGCTTTTCCTAATTTCATGATGAAATCGAATTTGAAAGATCAGAGCGGCGGCTTTTCTAAGGCAGATTATCACGTCAATCTCACGAACGACGCATGGTTTGGAACGTCCTATGGACCTTGGTTACATGGAGTTATGACCAAATATCGTGCCATAGAATCGCGCGTGCAGATCTATCGCAGTGCAAATACGGGCATCTCGATGATTGTGGATCCCGGCGGCAAAGTGCTAAGCAAAAGCCCGCTTTTCGCCGTGGAAAACATCACTGCTCCGCTCTATATATGCCCGCTGATCCCGCTCTATGCGCGCATCCCGCACTATCCCTTCATCTTTGTTTTAATCTCAATTATCACCATTATTTTCAGCCTCACCCGCAGGGAGAAGAGCCATGAGTAAACACTATTATACCATCGGGGAGGTGAGCAACCTCCTGGATCTAAAGCCTCATGTTATAAGATATTGGGAGAAGGAAATCCCCGCTATTCGCCCTAAGAGATCCGGCAGGGATAGACGCTATACTTTGGAGCAGATCGAGACGCTGAAGATCATCAAAGACCTGCTCTATAACCAGCGCTTTACCATAAAAGGCGCGAAACAAAAACTGAAAGGCGATCGCAGTATATTAGAAGAAGCCCGCCAAGAAGCCGTGGCGAAACAGAAGCTCAAAGTAGATGCAGCACTGCCGGCTATCGCCCGAGATATCAGTCAGATAAGAGAGAGCTTGCTCAAAATCAAACGTGAATGTAAAAAACTATCAGGAAATAAATAATGAACTTTCAAGACATCATACTCAGCTTACAAAAGTATTGGGCGAAAGAGGGTTGCGACCTCGTTCAGCCCTATGACATGGAGATGGGCGCGGGAACATTTCACCCTGCTACATTCTTCGGCGCATTGGGAGAAAAGCCCACTCGCGTGGCATATCCGCAGGCATCACGTCGCCCCAAAGACGGACGTTATGGCGAAAATCCCAATCGTTTGGGACATTATTACCAATTTCAGGTGATCCTAAAGCCTTGCCCGGATGACATCCAAAGCCTTTATTTAAAGAGCCTTGAAGCCATCGGCATCGAGATTGAAAAGCATGACGTGCGCTTCGTGGAAGACGACTGGGAAAGCCCTACTTTAGGCGCATGGGGACTGGGCTGGGAGGTCTGGCTGGACGGCATGGAAATCTCGCAATTTACCTACTTTCAGCAAGTTGGCAGCGTAGAGACCTTCCCTATCTCCGTGGAACTTACCTATGGTTTGGAACGCCTCGCCATGTATATCCAAGATGTGGAAGACTATCGCCAGCTAAGATATAGCCCAAATAGCACTTATAAAGATCACTTCTATGAAAAGGAAGTGCAGTTCTCTAAATATAGCTTTGAATATGCAGATACTGCCCTGCTTTTTGAGCTCTTTGCGCGCTATGAAGCCGAGTGCATTCGCTTGGCAGAGAAAGGCTTGGTGTATCCTGCATACGACATGCTGCTAAAGGGATCGCATAGCTTCAATCTCTTGGATGCACGTGGCGTGATCAGCGTCACAGAGCGTGCTGCTTACATCGGCAAGATCCGCAATCTCGCCAAGCTTTGCGCCACTCAATACATGCAAAATCAAGAAGGAGAAAAGGATGAAGAATAGATATAAATGGCTGATAACCCACTTAGAACCCGTGCGCGAAAGCATCTTGCAGATCTTCGCCTATAAGGATATCTTTCAAGAATCAAAAGCCATCGTAATCATGGAAAACCATGAAGAAGACAAGCTCTTGGAACTCAGCTCATTAGGCAGATATACGCGCAAGAAAGACATCGCCTTTCCGCTGATCGTCTCGCGTAATTTTGTGCTCCAATCCCTGGACTCATATCCCTTGGAATTCATCGATATCATCAGCTCCAAAGGTGAAAACATTATATTAAATGAGAACCTGCTCAGCACCCTGAGCTTTGATAGAGAAGACGTCAGATTGCAGATGGAACGCGAGTTTAAGAGCAAATGGCTACACACGCGACAGCTCTTTTTGGAAAGCAAGCAAAAGCCGAAAGAACTAAGCCGCTTGCTCAGATTCTCGATATCCTCGCTCGTGCCCGCTCTCAAAGGCTTCTTCTTCCTCAGCGGTCAGCCCTATCCGCAGGATATAAACAGCTTCTTTGAGCACGCCGCACTAATCGCAAAAGCCGATCTCGGAGTGTTTCTAAACTGGCAAAGTCTGAAGGAAGCAGAACTTGCAGATGTGACGAGATACCTCAGCATCCTGCAAAAACTCAGCGATATCATGGAAGATTATCCCCTATAATAAGGAAAAACTATGATACAAAGCACATTCCATTTTGCAAATCAACAGAGTCCTGTTCTCGCTACTGCCATACATAACGGACACCTAATGCCCGAGATGCTAATGAAATATACTCAGATCGTTGCAGAGGAGCGCTATCGCGAGGAAGATCCCTTCACCGGCACGATTGCACAGCTCTTTGAAAATAACATCGTTCTTGAGACCAGTCGCTTTGCGGTAGATCTCAACCGCATCAGAGAGAAGTCCGTCTATCTCAAACCGGAGGACGCTTGGGGCTTAGAGGTGCGCAATGCCGAGCTTCCACAAAACCTGCAAAGCGCGCTATATCATGCTTATGACTCTTGGTATAAGGTGCTGGATTCGCAGATTAATCGCCTCTTAGAGATTCATCCTTTCCTGGTGGTTTTCGACGTGCACAGCTACAACCATCGCCGAGGCGGAGCTCATGCTGCACCGGATAGTCAAAGAGACAACCCTGATATCATCTTAGGGCGCAGCAATATGCCTCATCAGTATCATGCTCTCGTGCAGAAACTTGCCGACACCCTGAACGGTAAGATGGTAAGAAACATAAGCTTAGACGTGCGTTGCGATGTGAAGTTTCCCGGCGGGAACTTTCCCAGACACCTCCATCGTAATTTCAATGGGCGCTTGATCGCGATCGCCGTGGAATTCAAGAAGATCTTCATGGACGAGCATTCTCATGAGGTTTATCCTGCCTTTTTCAAGGAGCTGAAAGAGCTGTTTCACGCCGAAGCCATGTCTTGGACGCAGGATGTGCTCCTAAAAGAAAAGTTGTAGCCTATAAGAAAAGCTTGGATATTCATTGACAAAATCTGTCTGACAGATAAATGTCGCATAGGAATTGGATGCAATTCACAGAAGTATTTGTGGCGAAATAATAGACACATTGTCGCCTGAAATAAACACCAAAATCATAATTCATTATGGGGATGGAACATGAACAGTCAAAAGACCTTAGCCTTTATCGTCGCACTTTTTATACTCTTTTTAATGCCGGGATTATTGATCTCAAAGATGATTAATCCTCCCAAAATAATCAATGAAACCATCTTAATATCTCTCAACGAAGTCATGGCATCAAACGGCTCTGCAATTGCCGATGATGACGGTGAATACAATGATTGGATAGAAATTCATAACTATGGTGAAGACGCTGTTGACCTCGAAGGATACGGTCTTTCAGACAAAGAAAGCGACCCTTTCAGGTGGGTCTTTCCCGCTTTCAGCATAGAGCCCGGCGAATATATGCTCATCTGGGCATCCGGCAAAGACAGGCTGGATCCCGATGCACCGCTGCACACGAATTTCAGCATCAAAGCCGAGGGCGAAGAGGTCTTGCTCACCCATCACTCGGGGACGCAGATTGACTTCATGGAGCCCACTCCCATGGCTCCGAACATCTCTTACGGCAGATATCCCAATGGTACGGGCGCATGGTTTTTCTATGATGAAAGTACGCCCGGCGAGCCAAACCCGGAGCCTGTTTTGTTCGAGTTGCTCAGTCCCCCGGAATTCTCTCATGACGGCGGATTCTATAGCGAAGGCTTTGACCTCGTGCTCAGCCATTCCGATCCCGAAGTGAGCATCATCTACACGCTTGACGGCTCCGAGCCCGATATCTTGAACCTCGAGGGCACGAGCTACCAATATAAGAACTCATACCCCTATCATGTGGGCGATCCTTTGGGCGAGTTCCTGACTGCCTCATACCAGTCTTTGGCTTATGAAGAAGGCGGCTCAATCCCGCTTAGCGACCGCAGCAATGAAGATAACTACCTGAGCATGTTTTCCTCGACAGTTGCCTTAGAAGCTAACTATTTGCCATCCTTGCCCATCAGGAAAGCGACCATGGTAAGAGCAAAGGCCTATGCATCGGATGGAAGCATGAGCCACTCTGTGAGCCACAGCTACTTCATCTTTCCCGAGGCACGCCAAAGCTATGCGCTACCCGTGGTTAGCATAGGCACCGGCGAGAACAACCTCTTTGATTATTATGACGGCATCTACACCGCAGGAGTGGACTATGACGAATATTGGAAAGAAAACCACGACGAGGACTACTACCAATTTGACCCCTCAAACTGGCATAGGAGAGGCTCTGAATGGGAATATCTCGCGTCTTTCGAGTTCTTTGACTATGATCAGCCTTATGCTACACTCCGCCAAAATATAGGGCTTAGGCTCAATGGCGGCGCCTCACGCTCCTTGCCCGGAAAAAGCCTGAGACTCTATGCCAAAAACGATCCCGAGAAGTTCTCATTTGACCATAAGTTCTTCCCTGATAGAGAGGACGACAGCTTCAAGAGACTGCTCATGCGCAACGGTGGTCAAAGCTGGGGTAGATCTCTGATGCACGACGGCGCAGTTCAGGCAATTTGCTCAGGACTCAATTTCCACACCCAGGCATATCAGCCCGCAGTATTGTATCTGAATTCCGAATTTTGGGGCATATTCAACATCCGCGAGAGATTTGATAAGTATCTCATAGAGCGCAACTTCGGCATCGATCCCGACAATGTGGACTATCTTGAAGATCAAGCGGAAGTAAAGGAAGGCGACGACACACATTTCATTGCGCTGATCGACTATTTGATTTCCAACGACATGACCGATCCCGCCAATTATCAGTATGTTATGACACAGATAGATGTGGATAGCTTCATCGACTACGCCATCGCGCAGGTCTTTACTTCAAACTATGACTGGCCGATCAAAAACATCAGGTTCTTTAGGAATAGAACCGACGCCTACGATCCCGACGCACCCCACTATTTAGACGGACGCTGGCGCTGGATGATGCACGATATGGACCTCACATTTAGAGAAGCCGAACTCGCCGAAAGAAACAGCCTGCAAGAGCTTTATGACACATCAAACAGCTATTTCAGCATGATATTCAGAGCGCTCTTGCCCACTGATGAATTCCGGGAACAGTTCTACAGCCGCTTCTTAGACCTCATGGTATTTCACTTCTCCGAGGCGCGCATGTTGGACATCATCAACACCAAGGCCGATGAGATCGAAAGCATAGTGCTGGAACACGGCAAAAGATGGAGGCTGCCCACCTCGCTAAATGATTGGAACACATACATCATCTGGATGCGCGACTTTGCCGCACTCAGGGGAGAAACTGCCCGCACACAGCTGAAAGATTTCTTTGATCTCGACGAAGAATTCACTCTGACTTTGGATTGCAACCACGCAAGCGCCGCAAAGATAGGACTGAACAGCGTTACTTTAGACGGTTTAAACGAGACAAGCATCAGATATCCCCTACCCGCTAAATACTTTGTAGGCATGCCCATAGAGCTTTTTGCCGAAGCAAATCCCGGCTATATTTTCAGCCACTGGGAAGGCGATGTCAGGAGTTCAAACCCCAATATCACCATCCATCCCGATGGAGATATCACACTCAAAGCCGTATATATCGTAGATCCGCAGGCACATTCCGATCTCGTTCACTACTGGCACTTTAACGACCTCCCCAGCGGTGATTTGACAGAGGTTGCCAGCGACTTTTCCATCGGCGAACAAGGCATGATCACCTATCCCGGCGATGGCGACGGATATATGGACAGAAGGACTCACAGAGCGGCAGACCCCGTATCAAATCTCAACCTGCAAATGGACGTAGAACCTGATCAGGGAGCGGTTTTGAGAGTGCGCAATCCTTCCGATACCAGAGAGCTGCTGATCACAACGCCCAGCACGGGATTTGACAATATCACCATCGCTTTTGCCACGGCAAGAACGAGCAACGGCGCTCAAAACCAAGAGTTTTACTACTCCACAGATGCAGGAGACAACTGGACTTTTGTGCGCGATTACGACATCATAGAGATCCCCGAATGGGAGCTGCAACGCTTTGATCTCACGGGTGATAGCGCGGTTAATAACAACCCCGACCTCATGCTAAAGATACTCTTCACCGGAGACTCCGCCGCCAATGATTCCGGCAACAACCGCTTCGACAACTTCAGCGTATATGCGATGAAGCAAGCCCCGGAAATTGCTCTTCTTGAAGATCATTTAGACTTTGGCGACGTGCGCATCGGCAACACAATGATGAAGAGTTTCAGCGTTAAAAACGAGTCAGACTTTGCGGTGCAGACCATTATCAGCGCGCCGGAAGGCTTCTTGATTACGCCCTCTGAAGGTGTGGAACCCGAAGCCCTTTCCAGCATTGAATATGAGTTTGAAGCGCTTTCCACCACCTCTTTCGACATATATTTCACCCCCACGAAAGAAGGTAGCTACAACAGCGAACTCAAGATTTATTACCATGCTTTGGGCGATGAGCTCACCCTTGCACTGAGCGCAGCCGGAACGCAGCCCGATAAGAACAAGCTTCTCGGCGCATTCCCAAATCCTTACGCAGATAATACGAACATAATTTATGAGATCAACCAAGAAGGCAAGGTGGAACTGGGTATATACAACATCAAAGGCCAACTCGTTAGAAAGCAAAGCTTTACTCACGATTCAAAAGGACGCTTCAGCTGGAGATTTGACGCTAAAGACCAGCATTCTCGCAGCCTCGGCAGCGGCGTATATATCCTCAGGATGAAATTCGGCAAATACATCGCCACCAAGAAAATGACCATAGTAAAATAAGAATACACAGCACCATTTTCCTGCCTATATTTGAACAATTATTCACTTTATAGGCAGGAAAGTGCTTTTTTTGTTGACAGAACTACCTATAAGCGGCATATTCGCACCCATGACCTAAAGTTATGGAGGTAAAGATGATAACTATACGTGAAATCTGGCATTGCTCGATTTGTGGCAATACAGTAGAAGCGGTATTTGGTGGTAAAGGCAAATTGGTTTGTTGCAACGAACTGATGGAGCTTTTGGAAGAAAACACCGAAGAAGCCGCGTATGAAAAGCATATCCCTGTAGTCCATGATATGGGCGATTTCATTAAAGTAGAAGTCGGTTCAGAGCATCATCCAATGATCGACAAACACTACATCGCATTCATTGAAGTATTGACCAAAGACAAAGTCTGCCGTCATGAATTCAAACCCGGCGACACTCCTGTAGCCGAGTTCCCCGTTAAAATGGCTGACGTTATAGGCGTCCGTGAATACTGCAATCTGCACGGATTGTGGAAAGCTTAAACATCTTTATTAATAGGAGGAAAACAGATGTCTTTTAAAGATACAAAAACTGCTGAAAACCTCATGAAGTCCTTCGCAGGCGAAAGCCAAGCAAAAATGCGTTATGAATATGCCGCAAAGACCGCTAAGAAAGAAGGATATGAGCAAATCTCGAACATATTTATGGAAACCGCGTTGAACGAAAAAGAACACGCTAAAGTCTTTTTCCGCCACATGCTCAAGAACGGAATCGAAGCTGAGATGATCACCATCAATGCCGACTATCCCGTTGGCTGGACTGAAGGTGAAGGCGCAACCCTTAAAAACCTGCAATTTGCAGCAGAAGGCGAGAACGAGGAATGGACAGAGCTCTATCCCACTTTTGCCGACATCGCTGAAGAAGAAGGCTTTAAGGATATTGCAACCTCTTTCAGAATTATCGCCAAAGTAGAGAAAGAGCACGAAAAGCGCTTCCGTAAGCTATATGATAACGTCAAAAACATGTCCGTCTTTAAAAAAGAAGGAAAGGTATTCTGGAAATGTCTGAATTGCGGATATATCCATGAAGGTGAAAAAGCTCCGAATGTTTGCCCAGCATGCGACCATCCTCAGAGCTATTTTGAAGTTCACATAGAAACATATTAAAAACTTAAAAAGGAGCTATCATGCAGAAATTTGGGTAGTGTCTCAAATGTTGGTGTAAAATTGAGTTCAACTTTTCAAGAAAAAGGTTGAGTCAATTTCAACTCTTTGTTAGATGGTTTT
>DUNQ01000037.1 GCA_012839325.1 Candidatus Cloacimonadota bacterium | reverse complement strand
GGGCTTTGAGATCTTCGTGCAAACCGGCATCATAGACGATATCAAAGAGAAGTCGCTCACCTTGGGCGACAGTAAATATGTGCTCATCGAAAGTGAGCTAAACGGACTTCCCGATGACTTCTATGCAAATGTCTATCCCATTCTCAGAGCGGGATATAAGCCCATCCTGGCGCATGCGGAGAGATATGTGAGCATAATGCGCAGCCCCTCGAAGGTTCGCGATCTCGTGCAAAGAAACATCTATATTCAATGCAATGCCGGCTCGCTTTTGGGGCTTTATGGCGATAAGGTGAGACAAACCGCCTGGACTTTGATTGAAAATGGCTGGGCACACTTTTTGGCGAGCGATGACCATGTGAGAAGCGACTATGGCTTCTATCCCAAGGCTTGCGATTTGCTCAAAGAAAAGATAGACGAGCATACGGCGAATCTGCTTTGTTATGAATTTCCTTCCGCGATCGCCAAAAATGAGGCTGTGCCCTATAAATACGTTGAAATAGAAACGCAAAGGGTGAGGCGCCGTAAAAGTATATGGGAGAGATTATTTGGCTAAATTGCTCATCACGGGAATCACAGGATTTATCGGAGGTTCCATCCTTGAAAGCCTGCTGGAAAAAGATCACGAAATAACTGCGCTGATCAGACCCGATACTGCCCCCCAGAGGTATGCACGCTTTGAGGATAAGATTGAGCTGGCAGCCATCGATCTTGCGAATATAAAGGGTATCAGGGACTTTCTGCAATCGCGAGAGTTCGACACAATCCTGCATATAGGCGCACTTCGCGGAGGCAGGAAAGCATCCAAAGAAGAATTTTATTTAAGCAATATTGGCAGCACCAAAGAGCTGGTGGATTATGCGCAAGAGCGGAAGGCTAAGCTACTCTTTTGCAGTTCGGTAGGAGTATTTGGCGCCATCCCCGAGGAGCTTCCCGCAAATAGATATACTCAGAAAATCGCCGATAATTATTATCACTATACCAAGATAGAATGTGAAAAGATGATAGGCAAAGCGGCGCGGCGCGGACTTCATGCCGCAATCATTCGCCCGGCAATCACCTATGGCAAGGGAGATTACGGCTTCCCCTATCAGCTCGTAAAGATGGTGGATAAGGGCTATTTCCCCATGATAAATAAGCGGATTTGGGTGCATCTTTGCCATATTGACGCACTGGTTAATGCCTTTGATTGGTGCGTGGGAAATAGCTTCAAGAGCGGGCTCACGCTGAATGTGGCGGATAGAGACCCGGTGGAACTCGGGGAATTAGTAAACTTTATTTCAAATCAGACGCGGGGACGTGATTATCCGCGGTTTATGAAGACGAATCCGGGGCTTTTTGCGCTTGGCGAGCAGCTTTCGCGTGCGCTGAAAAACGAGCTTTTCATCAGCCGTTTTGAACTCATCTCAAAGAGCTGGTTTTTTGATGTGAGCGATTACTATAAGCTTATGACTAATGAAGATACGAAGATACATCACACCATCCCGGATATTCAAATCACAATAGACGACTACTTGAGGAAATAATGGCTATTCCTATTATAAACAATTGGCGAAATTATTACCCCGATCCCGACGAGGGAATGGGTTCTTCCTATGAACGTATCATCCTAAATCGCTTGCTCTTACGGCTGTATGATCAGCAAGAATATGAGAGCGCATTAGAGGCGCCTTGCTTTGGCTTCACCGGCATTTCCGGTATCAATTTAGTGGCGCTTGCGCAAAAAGGTTGCATGATCTATTTGGAAGATCACGATGCCGAGCGCATTGAACTGATCAAAGAAAGCTGGAGTAAACTCTCTGATAATATGGAGATAATGCAAAACACAAGTGGCTATTCAGAGCTTAATTTCCCGGATAATAGCGTTGATCTCGTCTTCAATTTCTCGGCGATGTGGTTCGTTCAAAATCTGCTCGCCTTCATCAGTGAGGCTTGTAGAATCTCTAAAAAGGATATTTTGATATGTTTGCCAAATCGCGAGGGACTGGGCTTCAAAGATCAGCTAAAGGGTTATAGCAAAGAGCGTTATCCTCAGCTATATCCCGCGCATATAAATCCTGAAAGCCTGATCTATCTCATGAAGAAAAAAGGCTGGGAGCTGATAGAGAGCGATTATATCGATTGCCCGCCTTGGCCGGATATCGGGATGAATAAAGAGGATTTTATCCATGAAAAGTTTGGAATAAAGCTGCCCGAAAGCGAAAAGCCAAAAGAAAAGCTCTCAATTTTGCCATACTATCAGGGTGAAGACCCTGATTTTGAGATGAGAATGATGCGCCTCTTTCCCTTTGAAAGAACGATGCCACAATGGTTTAAGCGCATCTGGGCACATCACCGCTATTTCCTCTTCCGCGCATGAGCAGAAAAAAAACAATCAGCCTCATTCTCGGGCTTATTTTGGGGATAGTGCTCATCACGCTCTGGGTGCGCGCAACGCCTTGGGCGGAATTTAAAGAGCATTTCAATAACCTTTCCATCAAATATGTAATCTTGGGCTCAGCCGTATATATCAGCGCATATTTCGTGCGCGCTTATAGGTGGAAACGCATCATGGATATACGTTTTGAGGTTCCCACCATACGGGTTTGGAACTATGCCATGGCAGGGAATCTGATCAACTATCTCATCCCCATCCGTGCCGGAGAGCTGATCAAAGCGCTATTTGTAAAACGCAATCATGAGGTGGGTATATCGGACTCGCTGCCGCTTATCATCGTGGATAAAACTTTCGATACGCTGGCAATCCTCGTGGTCTTGGCGATGTTGCCTTTCTTGAGGCTTCAGCTCAGTGGCGGCATCATCTTGCTCATGGTGATCTTGGGACTGTTCTTCATCTTTTCTGTGGGAATAATACTCTGCGCAGCATGGAAAAAAGAGCTGGTTTCTGCCTTTCTTGGCGGTATTCTCAGCATCTTCCCCAAGCGTTTGAAAGATAAGATGATGGAATTTTTAGAACGTTTTGTAGCAGGCTTGAATATCTTTGAGCATAGCGGCTATACTCTGGTCTTAGCGGTCTTGCTCACCCTCTTGGGCATCTTCTTGGACGGGCTATATTTCTATCTCATGTTCCTCTCTTTTGGGATTGGAATGAGCTTTTTAATCGTGCTCTTCGGCTATTCGCTGATCAACCTGAGTTATGGGCTGCCACAGCCTCCCGCGCAGCTCGGAAGCAATGAATGGATGATGATTGTGATCTTTAGTTTGGGATTTAGTTTGACAAAGTCTGCGGCATCGGCTGTGATGGCATTCGCCCACGTTCTCACTGCGATCATCATGTTGGTCTTAGGCAGCATCGGCATCGCAGTCTCCGGGCGTGAAATAATTTACATGGTATTAAAAGGAGATAAATAAATGGATAATTCTATCAATAGAATTCAAAATCTTAAAACTGCCACGGATAGGCTCAAAGAGGAGGTCGGCAAGGTTATCATCGGGCAAGAACGCATCATTGATAACGTTTTGACCGCACTTTTTGCCAATGGACATGTGCTTATCGAAGGCGTGCCCGGGCTGGCGAAAACCCTGCTCATCTCAAGTCTGGCAAAAAGCCTCTCGCTGAAGTTTTCACGCATACAATTTACTCCCGACCTCATGCCCTCGGACATCACGGGCAGCGACATCCTGGGAACGGATAAAGAGACGGGTAAACAGGCATTTGAATATATCAAGGGGCCGCTCTTTGCGAATATCATTCTTGCGGACGAAATCAATCGCACTCCGCCTAAAACTCAGGCGGCGCTTTTACAAGCTATGCAGGAAAACACCATCACAAGTGGTAATATAACATGGGAGCTGGATTTGCCCTTCATCGTGATGGCTACGCAAAACCCCATCGAGCAAGAGGGGACTTATCCGCTGCCGGAAGCGCAGTTAGACCGCTTTATGTTTTATATAAAAATCGACTATCCCAGCTATGAAGAAGAGCTGCAGATAGTGGAAAGTACTACGGGAATATCCGATATCGAGATCACGCCGCAATTGGATGCAAAAGAGATTATCGAACTGCAGCAAGCCATACGCAGCCTGCCGGTTAGCGATCATGTGCTCCAATATGCCGTGAGGCTCGCGCGTGCCAGTCGCCCTGACTGCCCTGACGCTGATGAAGAGATCAAGCGTTGGGTAAGCTGGGGAGCGGGGCCGCGAGCGTCTCAATATCTCGTGCTTGGTGCGAAAGCCGCCGCAGCACTGGACGGAAGGCTCACTCCTGCTGAAGAGGATGTGCGCAAAGTGGCGTCCATCGTGCTTTCACACCGGATATTGCTCTCTTTTGCCGCGGAAGCCGAGGGGATGAGCTCGGATCATATAGTTGAGCATCTCCTCTCAAAAACTGTATAGAAGAATATTATGAAAAAGATTACGCTATTTACCCTTTTAGTGCTGCTCGCCGGCATGCTTTTCGCCGCTGACGGGCGCTTTGTCTATCCTCTGGTGCATGTTAAAGATGGCGATGCACAGCATATCACAGCCGAGAATGATCAGATCTTGGTGCATAACAATCGCCAGCTTTGGATTTATACTCTCTTTAATCCTCTGCAGCCCAGAATGGAGGCTTCTTATATCTCTACGCATAAGGTGGAAGATGTTAATTTGCAGGGAAATAGCTATATCTATGTTTCCAGTCAGGAAGCGGGAATGATGCTCGCGCCGGTGGATTCTCTGAGTCAATATGGACGCATTTATTTCACTAATACCTTGATTGGGGATAAAGTCAGGCGTGAGGGAGCAACTCTTTATATCGCAGATAGATATCGCGGGATTGATATCATCAATGTGGGGCGCGGAGGCTCGAATGATTTCTTGGGCAATTTCTCCGAGAAGTGGGGCATCCGTGATTTTGATGCCGAGTATCCTTATATCTATGCTCTGAATGACTTTGGCTTTGTGATGATCGACGTTTCTGATCTCAGCTATCCCATCGGACTTTCTACATATTATCAACTTTCGGATGCGACTATGCTGGTGAAAGACGGGGATTACGTATATATCGGCGCAGGGCAAGATCTCTTCGTGCTCTCGGTTCGGGATGTGGACAATCCCATGATGATCAGCCAATACCGCTTGCCAAACGAGATTCAGGCGATGAAGATCAAAGATAAGCGGCTGTTTTTGGCATTAGGGCGCGGTGGAATCAAGATTCTCGATATCAGTGTAGCGAATCACATGAGGGATATAAATACCTTCTATCCTCCCGGAGCTGCTGTGGATGTAGCATTGTATGATGACTACATCTTCGTGGCTGTGGGTAAGGATGGCTGGGTGATATATGAATATAGGTAGGCGCTGGGCTTAGGCTGGGATTAGCTATAAGGAACAAGCTACGAGAGTAGAAAAACTGCGCTTTCTCAGGCAACGAGAACCTTGCCTGCCTAAAAAGAGGAAGGCTGTTGCTCGTGGCAACGGGGGCGTTCCCACACCGTCCGCAACAGCGACGCTCATCGCAAAGAGGAGGTTTCTACCTCAACCACATCATCGACGAACGCAGTGAGTCCAATCCGTGCAAATCCGTTCGATCCGTTAAATCCGTGTTCTATTAATTTCGTTAAATCGTTAAATCGTTAAATCGGCGAACGCAGTGAGCTCTATAGCTGTTGCTGCTCCACCAATGATTTATAAAACTTCAAGCTGGGGCTCATCTTCGTGATATTCTTATCCGCTCTTTGAACCACATCGGCGGCTTCATCCATCTTATCCAGATGCATATAAAGCTTGATCAGGTTAGAATATATCTCGCTCACGTGCGGCCAGCGCTTTTCGCATTCCAAAAGCATAGTGATGGCGCGTTCGTGCAGTCCCACATGCATTGCCGCCTCGGCTGCTCTCAGCATGTATTCCACGTTCTTCATCTGCCCCATACTCAAGGCTTTGTTGTAATAATAGTAGGACTTCAGCCAGTTCTGCTGGGCGCTGTAGATGAGTCCGGCAAAGATGTAGATCTGCTGGTCTCCCTTTATGTTTTCCAATGCCCTGTTCAGGTATTTGATGGCTTCGTCCAGCTGTCCCATGCTGAAGTGTTGCTCCAAGATCAGGTAGTAGATATAAGGGTGATCGGGAAGCTCTTCAAGGAGGGACTCCATGGTTTCCAAGCATTCTTTGCGCCTGCCGGAAACTGCCTGCGCATAGCCGATGTTATAAAGCACGTCAAAGCCGGGGTTTTTGATCCGCTTCAGGTGTGCCAAAGCCAGGCGATATTCGCTGAGCATCATGTAGCACAGGCCGATTAAGTGGATGATTTCATCGTTATTGGGATCGTGCCCCAAGGCTCTCAGCAAGTGTTGGAGCGCGTGGCGATATTGACTTCTTCCTATCAAAATATCAGCCAAAGCCAGATAGAGCTTGGATTCACCGGGATGCAGTTCCACCTGATCTTCCAACATATTTACCGCTTGCAGCCAGTTCTTTTTGGCTATGCTTTTAGCGCGGTTGACAATGCTATCTATGGTGCTCATGGCAGTTCTTTGAGTATCTCCTCGATGGCGCGATCAAGCTGTTTGTCGTGGTCGCGCACGATGTCGTTCAGACTGTGTTCGATGATGATATCCGGCATTGCGCCCGTACCTTCCATATTGGTTCCATCCTTGGTGTACCAGCCTGAGACGGGCATTCTCATCTCGGAGCCCTCGAATATCTTGTATTGTTGAGTGCCGATCACAGCACCGCTGGAAGGGAAGCCTATGACCTTGCCTATGCCGAGCTCGCGATAGACGATTGGGAATATCTCACCATCTGAAAAGGAATGTTCGTCCACCAAGAGCACAGTTGGCACGTTGATGGAAAACCTGGGTTCAGCGCGCATCTCGTTCGTGTATCTGCGAGAGAGGCTGTAAGCATAGTAAGGCTTGCTGAGCAAGGAGATTATGCGATCATGTATACGCCCGCCGCGATTGCCACGGAAGTCTAAGATGATGGCATCTTTATCGCTATTGTGAACAAAGTAATCGCGGTAGAAGTCGTCGTAGTTCTCCGTTCCCATTGCCGGAACGTGGATATAGCCCACTTTGCCGTCGGTGGAATCAAGAACCTTCTTCTCCCGCTTTTCCTTGATGTACTGATTATGGATATTATATTGCTCGCGGTAGCTGAGCCCCGTGATGCGGGCTTCTATGGTCTTCCTACCCTGGGTGATGGTGAGCTTCAAGCTCTTATCCACCTTGTCGGCAAGAAGCTGATCTATCGAGGTCATGGGCTCGATGAGCGTATCGTTGATATGGGTGAGAATGTCTCCCTCACGCACGCCGAAGACGGCATCTAACTGCGTTCCGGGATAGACTTTGCTGATCTTCATGCCTTCATTTAATAGGGTGCTGTAATCAAGCTCTGCGCCGAGGCATGCGACAGACTTATAGCGAGTGCGATCGCCTTCGCTGCGGGGATAGAATCCCGTGTGCGATGCGTTCAGATCGCCCACCATCTCGTCGATGATGGTGCCCACTTCGTTGATGGTTCGCGTATATTTCAGATAAGGATGATATAGCTCGTAGGAGGCATCCCAGTCTATGCCGTGCATATTTATGTCGTAAAAGTTGTTCTTGAAATTGCCCCAAACCTTCTCAAAGACGCGGCTGTTGAGCTCGTTCACGTCGTAAGCATAGTCCAGCGAGATGGTGATATCCTTTCGGGCGCCGCTCTCGGTATTGTGGCTCTTGAGCAGACCTTTGTGGAGGTAGTAAAGCGTATTACCAAAGAGTTTGAAGGATGTGCTGCCATCGTTGAAGCTCGTTTCTTCAGAGGCTTCGCTGCCTTTAACATTGCCTTTCTTGAGGTAGGTCTTGCCTTGGGAATACCATGGACGTTCCAAGAAAAGGAAGGTGGAATCGCTGAGGGCACGCAAGTAGCTCACATTGCCGGAGCTCATGCTATAGAGCTGAAAGAGTCGCTTGTCTATGTTTTCCCAAACTATCTCTACGGGCGGGTCTTTCTTTTCTTTGTCCTCTTTATCCTCATCTTTGTCTTTGTCCTTGTCTTTCTTCTCCTTTTTGGGATTGAAGATGTCATACCAGTGGTCTTTCTCATCGGCAAGCTCATCGCGAGGAACCAAGTCCAGCCTGTAAAGCGAGCCGCCTAAGGTGGTATATAAAGAACGATTGTCGGGACTCCAATGCAGCCCCGCGCCGTGCCTCTGATCGGATAGCACCTTTTGATGTTTCTTCTTTGCAAAGTCGTAGATATACAGCGTGCGCATGTAGTGATAAGGGTCCATGCACCAATATGCCGCATGGGTGCCGCTCTTGTTCTGTGCTACACTTGAGGTGAGCAAGCCGGGCACCTCGAAAGGTTTGAACTTCGTGGAGCCTTTATCTGCCAGCGCGACCTTGTAGCTATTTTTATGATCCTGATAAAGCAGTTCCAGCCTGCCTTGACTATCTTTGCGAATCGCTTCTACATTCAGACTATCGGCGCCGAACCATTTAACAGGCTTGAGCTCTATCTCAGGGCTTACTTCTGCCTGAAAGAGCCTGTCTATGCCACCTTCCGTTTTCACGATGAGCATGGTCTTATCATCCAAGAATCTGATATTTGCCCGTCCGCTGTGATCGGAGGTGATGGGCTTTGCTTCTCCGCCTTTCGCAGGCACCAAGAAGTTGTCATACATATAGTTAAAGGCTACGAGCTGCTCGTCATCGGAGACTGTGTAGTCTTCCACTTCGTCGCGCATGGAAACCTCTCTGACGGGGCTTTGCCAGAGGTCTTCACGGATGGTGACGTCCAGCTTTTGCACGCGTGCTTTGCCTATCTTGGTTGGATCGTATTTATATATCTCATTAAAGTGTTCAAAGACTATTCTATCATTAGCCCGCGCAACGCTGATATCACGCGCGCTGAAGGTCTCGAGTTCGCTCATCTTGACGGGTCTATCAAAGTTCATATCCTGCACGCGATGAAGCTGGAAACACTTGCCGTCCGAATAGCAATAAAAGAGGCTATCGGTGAGATGCGAGAACGCCGGATAGCGCTCTGTATAAGGCGTATCAGTAAGTTTCGTATATTCTCCGCTTGCTATATCCAAACTCCAGAGATCGCCATTGAGACTGCCCGTGTATGCCTCTCTATATGCATTGCCATAGCGACAGAAGACGATAGTATCATTCTCAGGCGATAGAGTAGCGAAGGAGCCGGCTATCTTGCCGATCTGAACGGGACGCTCGCCGCTTAAGGACATCTTATAAAAGGACGAGCCATATTCAAGATTGCTCTTTGCCACGAGGAGATGCTCGCTATCGTTATACCAATCATGAATGGTGAAAGTTGCGCCAAAGACGAGCCTCGCTTGCCCGCCTTCCGGTGAGATAACATAAGGATATGAGCCGCCCTCTCTATCGGAATTGAAGGCAATCATCGTGCCATCGGGCGACCATTTCGGACCCCATTCCCGCGCGGGTGTATTGGTGATTCTATGCGCGACTCCGCCCTTGAAGGGCACAATCCACAGATCATCGTCAAAAACAAAACAGACCGTATTCCCATCAGGGGAAATGGCAGGATCTTTGGCAAATCCCGGCAAGGACGCCAAGAGAGGAAGCGTTATCAGCATGATGCTAAAGACTAATACAACAACTTTGAATCTCATGAATCAGACTCCATTTATTCTTGCTCCAACAGGTATATTCCCTGCTGGCGCGTCTTTATTTGATATGAATGTTTCAGCACTCGGAAAAGCGTCTTGGGATATACATCGCCGAAGACCGTGATGGCTTTCTGCTCGTCCATATCCCGCCTTAAGAATGCGTTTAATTGATTATCCAGTTCGGTCTCACAGCGTTTGATGCGCCTGGAAAGCTCGCTGAGAGCCTCCTGATCGCCGCTTTCTCTGAGTCGCACGGATTCCTTGGTGAGCTGCATGAGCAGCGCTCTATAAAATGGTGAGATAGCTATCTCGATCTCGGTCTCATCGCCGCTTTGCGAACCTGCCTTGCCCATGGTGATATTTCCGGCAGCCTGACACAATCCGCCATAGACTTGTGAATCTTCTGCAGAGCCCACGACGTCTCCATCCGAGGCAATTACACTATGCGCAATCTCATCTTGGAAAAAAAGCGACTGGCGCACGAAGATCTTGGAACGGCTGATACTTCTCACTTTGAGCACTCCCATGACTTGTATGCCGGGATTGCTGCAATTGATGATATTCCCGCGTACGTCCAGGTCTCTTTCGCAGTAGATATTACAATCATCCACATTGCCTTCAATGATGAGCTCTTGTCCACAGGCAAGATTGACGCCCTTTAAGTCTCCCTCTATCTTCAGGAAGAGCGGACAGCGGATTTGCTCCTCAGTCGGCACATCATCTGCATTGATCGTAAGGCTATCAAGGATATTGATCCTGCCATCTTCATCGAGGTAAGGATAGCCCATTCTCTCGGCGATGAACTCACGTGCCTCATAGCGCACATTCCTGCCGGCAAGCTCGCGCGCAGCCTCGTCATCCACCACCGGCGGAGTGATCAGCTCGCCAAAGATGTCGTATATGCTGCCATCTCGCTCGAAGATGTTATCACTATAAAAGGCAATGACTTCACCCTCATCAAAGTAGCCTGCATCAGCAAGCTCTCTGAAGCTGACGCTCCCTATATCTCTGATCAGCTGATGATCGAAGTTATAATTGAGTTTAGCCTCTTTTTCTTCTTCATCTTCCGCAGTAATATTACAGATGGCGATTGGGAAAGGCTTATCAAAGTCCTTCTCGATACCATGTTCGCGGATATAGTCCAGCGCTTCATCAAAGCCGCTTTTGATGCCGGCCTCGTCTATTAGCGCGAGGATATCTCTTTCATTGATCAGCTTTCCGCTACGCTTGATTGTGAGCCAGGCGGAAGCCGTCTCTTTTCTGAGCTCCAAACTCAGATTACCACATTTACTTACAAAAATCTTACTCATCGATAATCCCGATTATATTGATTTGCCGATTGTTAGCCTTATCTCTCCTATAAGAAAAGTATGATTGATTCTCAAAGGTGCATTCCTGTATATTTTCTATGTTATAGAAGGTGATCCCGCTATTTATAAGCTGTTGAAAGACCACCATTCTGAGATTGAGCAAGCGATGAGGCGCCCTATGCGCAAAGCCCTGAGCGCGAACGTCTGCCACAAACTCCTCATAAAGCTCTTCACTTACCTGATAATGCTCGCCACACACCCCTGCCCCGATATAGGCACAAAGCTTCGCGGGATCGCAGCCGAACTCTTCTTTGAGCATGTTTATCGCCTTACCGGTGATATTCAGCCGCGTGCCTTCACGACCGCTATGCAGCGCACAAACCACCCCGCCTTCAGGATCGAAGATGAGCACGGGATAGCAATCCGCCGTTCTGATCATGAGATACTGATTTGGGATGGCGGTGATGAGTCCATCCGCACCCGTGATTTTCTCGCGGCCTTCAAAACCCGCACCAAAGTCTTCCTCACCGCAGATATGCACATGATCCCCATGCACCTGCTCAGCGAGCACAGCGCTATCCAGATCAATCTGTCTATCCTGAAGCTCCAGCCTCCCGCCACCTTCAAAGAGCGAGAGATAGTCCGGGCTTTTATCCCCCAGATAGAACCACGGCTTTTTCACGGGAGACACCTCTGCCCCGCAGAACTAAGCGGAGTAAAACACAGGAAAGACAGGAGCTTATAACACATAAGATTATAGAATAAAGCGCGAAAGATCTTCACTTTTGATTACACGGTTAAGTTTCTCGGTCACGAATCTCTTACAAACTCTCACCTTTTTGAGCTTGGGATCCGGCATATCAAAGAGATAATCCTCAAGCAGGGTATTCATGATGGTATGCAACCTGCGCGCGCCGATATCTTCCATCTTCTCATTTGCCAAAGCGGCAAAGCGAGCGATCTCAGCGATGGCTCCTTTGGTGAAAGTAAGCGCCACGTTCTCAGATTTAAAGAGCTCCGTATATTGCTTAGTGAGCGCGTTTTCCGGCTCGGAGAGGATGCGCACAAAGTCTTCTTCCGTGAGGCTATTGAGCTCAACACGGATGGGGAACCTGCCCTGCAACTCAGGAATGAGATCACTGGGCTTAGCCATAGAAAAGGCGCCGGCAGAGATAAAGAGAATATGCGAAGTATCTATAATGCCATACTTTGTGGGCACATTGCTCCCTTCCACGATGGGCAAGAGATCGCGCTGCACTCCACTACGCGAGACATCGATTCCCGCATGCTTTTCGGCATTGGCAATCTTATCCATCTCATCGATGAAGATGATGCCATTTTCCTCGACGGCTTTCTTGGCGACTTCTGCCACCTTTTCACGCGTGACGAGCCTATTGACTTCCCGCTCGGTGATGACTTTCAGCGCATTTGCGACCGTGCTTTTCTGTCTCTTACCGGGCTTTGAAGGCAGGATACTTGAAAGCATCTCGGAAATATTGATATCCAAAATCTCCATGCTCATCCCCGGCAGAATCTCGAAGGGCATGCTCTCGCTTTCGCCCTGTTCAAATTCTATTTCCTTATCGTCCATGAAGCCGCTTAAAACCATCTTTCGCATCTTATCTCTGCTGCGCTTCATGCGCTCTTGATCTTCTTCGCTTGGCTCTTCCGCGGTCTTCTTGAAGGGCAAGAGATAATCCAAGACCTTTTCGATAGCTACCTTACGGGCGGCTTCCTGATGTTCTTCCACGAGGCGAGCACGCGCCTGATTCACGGCATAGCCCATGAGCTCGCGCACCATGGCTTCCACATCGCGCCCGACATAGCCGACCTCGGTGAATTTCGAGGCTTCCACCTTCACAAAAGGAGCATCGATGAGGCGAGCAATACGCCGCGCAATCTCGGTCTTCCCCACTCCCGTAGGACCAATCATTATAATATTATTCGGAATGATCTCTTGTCTGAGATCCCCTTCCACCTGCATCCTGCGCCAGCGATTTCTCAGCGCGATTGCCACTGCACGCTTTGCCGCAGATTGACTGATGATATATTTATCCAGCTCGCTCACAACGCGTGCCGGCGTCAGATTATCCATTTTTTGCTTCACAACAGCTCCATCACAAATTGATCGTTTGTAAATACGCAGATCTCGGATGCGACCTGCATGGCTTCTTTGACTATTGTCTCCTCAGAAAGCTTAGTATTGCGGGCAAGCGCACGTGCTGCGGCAAGGGCGAAGTTCCCCCCGCTGCCGATTGCGATGATGCCATCATCCGGCTCCATCACGTCTCCGGCACCGCTGATCATGAGTATGCCGCTATTATCTGCCGCGATGAGCAGCGCTTCCAAGCGTCTGAGATACTTATCTTGTCGCCATTCTTTGGCGAGATCCACTGCCGCTTTGCGCAAGTTTCCTTTGTTTGTCTTCAGCTGTTCTTCAAATTTCTCGAAGAGAGTGAAGGCATCCGCCGTCGCGCCGGCAAATCCAACTGCCACTTTATCTTGATATATTCTTCGGATCTTGACGGCTTTGGCTTTGACAATGGTGTTTCCCATGCTCACCTGACCATCGCCACAGATGGCTGTACGCCCATTTCTGTGGATTCCGATAATTGTAGTTCCTTTCATCATTATTCTGTCTTTTCCTCTGTTTCTTCCTTCGGTTTTTCCGGAGTTTCTTCCGCCGGCTCTTCCTCAGGATCCACTATTTCATAAGTCTTGCCTTTTGGCTTTTCTTCAAAGATCTCAGCCAAGAGGTCAGGCTTTTCTTCGGCCTTTTCTTCCTCTTCATCGCTGGCGGAGTGTTCAAAGCGCATCTCTTTGGCGCGGTCGAACTTTGCCATTGCCAAATCACGCTCTGCGCCCTCGGTTCCCGCGATGATCATCTCAAAGATCTCCACGGTTTCAAGAGTTTCTTTTTCTTGCAGAGCTTCAGCCATTTCATCCATGAGCGATCTATGTTTGGTAAGGATTTCCAGGGCTTGTTGATGAGCTTCGCTGATGATGCGCCTGATCTCGCTATCCACGAGCTTCGCGGTTTCATCGCTATAGATATCACGCGCCACAAGCTCTTTACCTAAGAAGACTTCGCCTTCATCTTTGCCGATGGTCATGGGGCCAACGAGATCACTCATTCCCCAAGAACAGACCATCTTTTTGGCGATGTCCGTAGTGCGCTGAAGGTCGTTGCCCGCACCGGTGGTAAGCTCATTGAACACCACTTCTTCTGCCGCTCTTCCCCCCAAGAGGGTGACGAGCATCTGGTTCAGATAGCTGCGTGAATAGCCGGTCTTATCGCTTTGCAGATAGTGCGTTGCGCCGCCGGTGAATCCACGCGGGATGATGCTAACCTTGTGCACGGGCTCCACTTGCTCCAAAAACACGCTGGTGAGAACGTGCCCGATCTCGTGATAAGCCGTGATCTTCTTATCTTCTTCGGGGATGACCCGGCTTTTCTTTTCCATACCCAAGGTAAGCTTATCTTTTGCTTCTTCAAAATCTATCATGGTGAGCGCATCTTGGTTCTTATTTGCCGCAATCAGCGCCGCTTCGTTCACGAGATTGGCGAGATCCGCCCCGCTGAATCCAGGAGTTCCGCGCGCGATGATTTCCAGATGGACATCCTCACTGAGAGGCACCTTCGCCGCATGAACTTTGAGAATCTCCGTGCGTCCCTTGATATCCGGCAGATCAACCGTCACTTGACGATCGAAACGCCCCGGTCTGAGGAGCGCAGGATCCAAGATATCCGGCCTATTTGTAGCCGCGATGATGATCACAGCCTCGTTTGGCTCGAATCCGTCCATCTCCACCAAGAGCTGATTCAGGGTCTGTTCACGCTCGTCGTGTCCACCGCCCAGGCCTGTGCCGCGATGGCGTCCAACCGCATCAATCTCATCTATAAAAGTGATACAAGGCGCACTCTTTTTGGCTTGTGCAAAGAGATCGCGAACTCGCGCCGCACCCACCCCCACAAACATCTCTACGAAGTCTGATCCGGAGATGGTGAAGAAAGGCACTTGCGCCTCTCCCGCAACCGCTTTGGCAAGGAGCGTCTTTCCCGTTCCGGGTCTGCCCACGAGCAATACTCCGCGCGGCATCTTTCCGCCCAAACGCTGGAAACGAGAAGGCGCCTTGAGAAATTCAACAATCTCTTGCAGCTCTTCTTTTGCCTCATCCACGCCGGCTACGTCCTTGAAGGTGGTCTTAGATTTGCTTCCTTCCTGAAGCTTAGCGCGGCTCTTTCCAAAACTAAGGGCGCCTTTATTCTGATTTTTCATACCGCGCATGATGAAGAACCAAAAGCCAATCAGCAGTATGAATGGCAAGATATTCACCAAGATTCCCGTCCAACGCGGTGGCTTGATCGTAGTCACTTCCACCCCTTTTTCCACGAGATTGTCCACCAATCGCGGATCATCAAAAGGCAAGGTGCATACATAATTGCGCTTTGCTTTGTCGGTATAATATATATCGCGTTCCGAGAACTGCGCCTCTACAACGCTGCCGTTTTCCACTCTTTGCATAAAATTGCTAAAGCTTTCTTTAATGGTCTGATCTTTCCCTCCGCTAAAGCTATGCCACACCACCACCATGAGCAGGATGAGGATCATGAGGAAGGGGAAAGAGATAAAAGGCTTCTTTGGCGGACGCGGCATCCTTGCGCCCATGGGAGTACGCGGCGACGGAGCATCTTTCTTTTTGGGCTTTTGCTTGTTTGTGCGGAACATGCGAAAAGCTCCGATGATGGAGATAATCACGATCGCCGCCACAAAGAAGGTCATAAAGCTCCTAAAATTACCCAACAAGTGGTTGATGTTTTCCGGATCCGCGTTTGAGGTCTCGGCTATCAGGCTGCCAATGCCGAATACACATGCGGTTAATATATGTTTTTTCATGTATAACATTCTTCCTTTAAGATTCCGATATACGGTAAATTTCGGTAGAGCTCGGCGTAATCCAAGCCATAGCCCACCACGAATTCATTGCTGATTTCAAAGCCCACATAATCTATGTCAAGATCAATTTTGTGAGCTTCCGGCTTGTCTAAAAGCACACAGGTACGAACGCTGGCAGGCTTGTGTTTCCAGATATAATCCTTGATATATTCCATGGAAAGACCGCTATCCACTATGTCTTCCACGATGATCACATCCCTACCTAAGATGTCAACATCTATATCCTTGCGAATCTTGACGATACCGCTGCTGGTGGTTCCCGAACCATAGCTGGAAATCGCCATGAAATCCACTTCCAAAGGCAAGCTGATGGCGCGCACAAGATCGCTCAAAAACAAAAAGCCGCCCTTCAAAATTCCGATGACCACAGGCACCTTGCCTGCATAATCCTTATTGATCTGACTACTGATCTCTATTATTCTTTCTTGCAAGCGAGCTTCATCTATAAAGACCGCTTCTATATCATTATGCATCGAGTTCATTCATTCCTCTTTTTCTTTAGGCTCAAAGCCCTATTGCTCGTAGTAATAGGCTCTGCGGCGATCATCAGATAGCGCGTGCTTTCCTCGTCGAAACTAACGCGTTGGTCTATGCGATGTCCGCAAACCCAGATTATCTTTTCCTCGTCTTCAAAAACGGGGATCAAGTCTCTATCATATTTTGGCACTTTTTCGTCAATGAAAAAGTCTTTTAATTTCTTCATCCCGCTCATTCCCAAGGGAATAAATCTGTCCCCCGGCTTGCGTTGACGGATGGAGATCTGCCCTTTTATCTTATCTGCATCGATGATGGCTTGCATCGGCGGCAGCTCTTTTACATCATCCGGCAAAACCTTGAGATTCCTGATCTGGAATCTATATTCCATGTGCACGGCGAGCGCTCTATTTGGCTCCAATACCATCACTTCCGCCTCCGGGGTGAAGAGCTCGCTATCGTCGTCCGTGAAGATCAGCTCCTCATAGCGCCTGATCGCATACACATTATTTGAAAGTATTATGTATTTACTGCCTTCACTTTCAAAGAGGCAATTCAGCTCGCGCAGATGGGATTGGAAGAAATCCTGCCGAGTGCCGCTGATGCGACTATATGCCTCGCGCAGAATGTAATATTGCTCGATCTCCGGCGCCTTTAGCAGATCCGGCAGACTCAGCATCACACGCCCTTTTTTGGATTCGATACACACCCGTCTGAAGCGCCTGAGCGCCTTTTCCAATACGTATTGATCCACGAGATTGAGTATTGCCGCGCTTTCAAAGAGCTTTTCGCGCACAAGGGGATTATAGTGCTCCTCAACCATCGGCAAAAGCTCCAGTCTGAGGCGATTGCGAGCGAACTTAAGCTCTTTATTACTCGCGTCTTCACGCCAAGTGATGCCCTCTTCGGTGAGCATATCTCTCAGCTCTTGCGGTTCGAAGATCAAAATAGGATGCACCACCTCGCCCATGATCGGCCTGATCCCGGCGAGACCGCCAAGACCAGCCCCACGAAAGAGATTCAGCAAAAGCGTCTCCGCCTGATCCCACTTATGATGTCCAAGCACGATTTTATCGAACTTATAGCTTTTCCTGATCTCGTCAAAGATCTCAAAACGCGCATTGCGAGCACGATTCTCCAAATCGCCTTCACCTTCCAGAGTGATGCGCCGCACGATCAGCGGAACATTCAGCTTCATGGCAAGAGAAGCGATGTGTTTTTCGTCCTCGTCGCTGGCGTCGCCACGCAAGCCGTGATTGATGTGCACAGCCAGAAGCGAAAGATTCAGATCGAACCTAAGCTTTGAAAAAAGATACAGCAGTGCCGTGGAATCTGCACCCGCAGAAACACCCAATACCAATTTCTCGGAATGGGATACAAGTTGTTCCGCTTCAAGGTTTTCCTTTAGTCTCTTCAGATATTCGTTTGTCAGGCTCATCCAATCTCCTGCCGTTTTTTTACTTATCATACAACTGTTTTAATTTGCAATGCTTTGTCAACTCATATTTCGCGTTGCCTGAAATAACACCCTTTTCTTGGGAAGCTACGAGCTACAAGCTACAAGCTACGAGTATGTCGGCTAACGCCGAATGTTTTGCTTCGCTCAACGGGGAAAGAAGCTACGAGCTATGAGAATGTCGGCTGACGCCGAACGTTTCGCTTCGCTCAACATAAGCTCGCAACGCCTTTGTAGCGCTGGCTTTAGCCGACCGTCTCGCTGACTTTCGTCGGCTTTATTAAAACCATGCGCTCCGGCGCATTCCTTCTTTGGTTGGTTAACGCCCTCGTTGCCCGAGAAAGCTCGCTTTCTATCTCTGGTACGTAAACGCCCCCGTTTACGTATGCGCCACCGGCGCATCCCTCTCTCGGTCGGGTAATGTCCTCATTGCCTATGAACCCGTCGAAATAGTGCGCAGCACATCCAAACAATCGAGCGAAGCGAGCAATTCTCAATCAGGCTCCCTCGGCTTCCACATTCACTTGCCTTAATTTTTCACAATTTTTACACAACTATACACTTATAAAAGAACTATATTTCCCTCGCTCATGAATATGCGATATAAAGCTTTAACCTCCATTGTCGCGAACAAGAAAGAGTAAATACCGCCGCTAATCAAGAGCGAAGCGGGCGCGCGAGCCAATTTTCAATTTTCAATTCTCAATTTTCAATTAGGCACTCGTGCCTCTACTATTATATAGGAGCCCAAAACCAAAAATTGTGGCCAAAAACGCGATTTATTTTTCATTTCAAAAATAGTCAGTTTTCATAATGGCACTTAAAAGCATGAATAGCCATACCTTCCAATGATGAAAAAAAGTCAAAGATTTTTTAGAGTCAGAAAATGTTATGTAAACTTGATGCTCGAAGCGAGCCGATCTAACGATTTGACGATTTAGCAAGTATCAAGCCCTCGCTGTAACGAGCTAAGACTTTCGTAACACCGGTTTTAACCGGTTGTTGTGTGGACTTCAGTCCAAAATATTAGCCCATGCGCAAAGCGCATTCCCTCTCCCCTCGGTAAGCTAACACCCCTCATTTGGCACGAAAGGACGTGTCGAACCCAACAACCCCTTGCAAACTAAGCCCCATATTTACATATAACCTGCAAAATAAGGCTTGACAGCGCATAGTTATGCAATATCTTGGCATCATATGCAGCAAGCCTGCACAAAAGGAGAAACCAATGATTATATCTTTCAGCGTGGAAAACTTTCGTTCTATCCGCAACAAGATCTGTCTGGATTTTCGCGCCACTGCCGACGATCATTTAGAAGAACATCTTGTCGTGGAAATCCCAAAGCCAAAACTTAGAATACTTAAAATGGCTATGATTTACGGAGCCAATGCCTCCGGAAAGACCAATATTCTCATGGCTTTAGACTTTTTAAGGGAACTTACACTCTCCCCTTTAAAAGATAAGAATATTCACATCGACTTGCCTTCTTTTGCCTTGGATAGCTCCAAACCCAGCACTTTTGAAATAGAGTTTTATCAAAAAGGGGTGTGCTATATCTACAGCGTTCAGCTAAGTAAAAAACGGATATTGCAAGAGACTTTACACCATTATCCAAAGGGATATAAAGCTCATATTTATAGTAGAATATACAATTATAAACTCGATAAATATGAATATAAATGGACGGACAGGAGCTACGGCAAAATCTTGCGTGAAAAACTACAATTGACCATTCCGAATCAGACCATTCTCTCTGCAATCAGCTCGGTAGACGATAAGGGCTCTATCCAAATTGCCCACGATTGGTTTAGGTTCAATCTTACACCTTTCTTAGGTCCAGTTCACGATCTTTCCCAATTTATCTATGATTCTTACGACAAAAATAGATGCAAAAAAGAGTTTCTATTGCCAATACTCAAAAAAGCTGATTTCCAAATCGAAGATATAAGCTATGAAAAAGAGCTCGAAAAATTCAACGATATTTCTGTTGAAGAACTCTCCGAATTGGAAGGATCAATAGAAAACATCAATTCTGAAGTGTTTTTCAATCGATATAAATTGGAACTAAAACACAAGAGTGATGCAGGAGATTACATCCTAAAATTCCGTGATGAGTCCATGGGAACTCAGCGCTTTTTAGGGTTTTCCATACTCTTGGAAATGATTTCAAAACGAGATACTTGCCTTCCCATTGACGAGATTGATAGCTCGCTACACCTTGATCTTATCGAGTTCTTCATTCTGCTCTTTTTCAAGTATTCCAAACATAGCCAGTTGCTTTTCACCTCGCACAATGTAGCCCTGTTAAATAAGAAATATCTTCTCCGTAGAGATACGGTATGGATCACCGATCGCCTGCCTGACGGCAGCACAGAGCTTACAAATGTGATGGATTATCCGGTGCGCAAAGAACACGCTATCGATAAGCTCTTCATGAAAGGGCAAATCGGTGGAAAGCCCGATATTGGTGTGATATAGTAAGGATGTTAGCATGAGAAAACGGAAATATGTAAGAAGTAAAAGAGCTTTTAAGAAAAGCATTTTGATCATCTGCGACGGCATCACTGAAAAGCACTATATAGAAAGCATGAAGAAAGAAGTGAATACGCAAAATTACTCAATCAGGATAGAGCCAAAGCTTGGGCGCAGCGATGCTTTTGAAAAGGTTTTTGAAGATATTGAAGACATCATGGATACTCCCAAAGATGAATTGCCTTATGACCTGATATTTTACGTGCGCGATATGGACACTTGCTACCGTCAAAAGAAAATCACCGCCTACAAAAAGCTCAAAAAGAGATTGCTTAGCAGGCCGGAAGCCAAAAACAGGCTCTTCTTCATAGAATCACGCCCCTGCATTGAGTTTTGGTTTCTTTTGCACTTCATCAAAACTGATCGCCTGTTCAATAGCTGTTCCGAAGCAGAAAAGCAGCTACTCTCTTATTTAACAAATTATGAAAAGACTGAACAGTATGCAAGAACTGTTTATCATGATTTGCGCCCACATCTCCAAATGGCTCTTGATAACGCCGATGAGATAAACAGCAAAACAAGACAGCGTGAGGAACAGTATTCTTACTCTGAGATTAACGAGCTATATCAAAAGTTATGTGCCTTGTAGCATAAAATTTGGAATGTCAACGCCCACAACAGGCTTAAGTTAGGGAACGTCCCTATTGAGACGAGCTCTGCCCACACTTTGGTGCGTAAACGCCCCCGTTTATGCATGCGCTCCGGCGCATTCCTCTCAAGCAGTTCAGTAATATGAGAAAAAGAAAGATACCTAAGCATCTGTATTGTATCTGTTTGCAATAGTGGAGACAGCCTCTCCACTTTTCCCGCTGCATTTATTATTGGTTAGGGATCAGGCAGGCAAATTGAGCCGATAAGTGCCTTCTCCATAAGCGTTTGTAATTGTGGACTCACTGAATCCACAATCTCCTGGTAGGTCTTGTAGAACTTCAAATAACGGTACAATTCTCTTTTGTCGCATCTTGACACATCATACTTCTTTAGTTCTATTGCCAGCTTTTCAATTAACTGGCTGTCAAGGGAAGTTTAATTTGTACCAGTTTCGGAAGTTTAAAATGTACCAGATTCAAATGCCAAAGTGTACCAGTTTAGACTGCCATTGACACT
>DUNQ01000036.1 GCA_012839325.1 Candidatus Cloacimonadota bacterium | reverse complement strand
ATGCGCGCATTACCTGCTTGGTTTACACTTGCATGAAATTCGGTTACAGCATCTTGCGCTACGAACTCATCTCCAGCTTGTGTCCAGCTAGTTCCGCCGTCCATACTATATTCAACTTTCCAAGTACGTTGAGCATCATTACCATATTTTTTATAGAAAAAGTTTATGTCGCCAATGCCGTTGACTTTATCTTCCATCATTGTAATTGACGAACCTGCTTTTCCATTAAAACGAGCAGATTTACTATCAATCTTCCAGTCTCCAGAATCAGAACCTATAAGAGATTGTGTCATATCCCAAACAAGTCCATTTAACTCTACGTTTTCTGATGCATAGCCTGTTGTACTTCCATCCTCGAAATCAACAAAGTATCCAGGAGCAAGCGGCGCCTTGACTTGTCCAGACAAATCTATTTCAATGTCATTAAGTTCGCTTTCAACTAAGAGGATACCAGAGTAATCTCCTACGACTAAACCACTTTCAAGCCTTACAAAAATTTCAATATTATCTATGGTTCCATCTACAGGGCTTAACTCAACTATATTACCATAATTTGCATTTTCATCTAAAGATACTTCGTAATAGTCAGGGGAAGTTATGATGACATCATTAGATATGTTGAGAGCGTTAATTGTGAAAGAAATAGCTTCGGAGGGTCCACTATCTAATTCATATTCAAAACCACTGATACTGATAGAAGAAACACCAATAAAAGGATCATCTACTTGTCCCATGCCGGTCCAAGAAATATTATCGATTACTGAATGTCGATTGGGACTTGTTTCACCAACATTTTTTATCCTTACTGTTGCTTCAGAGGGTATGTTGACTTCATGGCTGAAAGTATAAACTACATCAGCATCATTATGTTCAGCTGTTCCAAACTCGTCGGTAACTGCAACCTGTGTTCCATTAATAATTAGTTCAAGCTGCCTGACAGCATTGCCGGTATAGCCTTTTTTGTATTCGAAAGAAAAAGTTCCGATTCCACCAGGAATAGTTGCTTCTAAATAACCATCGCTAGCTCTACGCAATAGTAAGCTAGTGCCTTCAATCGAGTATTGTCCAGCATCTTGGCAATGTCCATAATTCCATGTTATTCCATTAACTTCATTACTTCCGTCACCATAAACTGAGCCGGTAGGAAGGTTCCATCCATCCTCATCAAAAGTAAGCGTGCCTTGCGCCCAAGCCAGCCCCACAAACATAAGACTGACGATAAATATACTAATTAGCTTTTTCATAATTCCTCCTTTTGAATTATGTCGTATTATACTTATAAAAAAGAATTTACATCTCGAATCCGATTTTTCTACAACTATCAAACTTGGCAAGCTTTATTTTGAATATTTTACAATATTATTAAAGCAAAAAGATGAGATGAATCCACAAATCTTGTAATGGTGCGGTTTTTGACAAGATAACTAAATATCGCTCAAGCAAAAGCAGAAAAATAAACCTTGACCATATTCATGAAATGATAGATCTTGCGCAGTATGCAAAGCTCATGGAGACTCGGATTATGAAAAAGAGAATTATTTTTGCCCTATTTGTGGTACTGGCGCTATTTGGTTGTCAGAGCGAAAGCTCTCGTTCTGCCAAGGCAAACAAGCGTTTAGGCACGCGTCAAAACCCCATCAAGATGTATTTTGTTCCTTCCTTAGAAGCGGGGAAGGTGGTAAGTAGTGGTGAAGAGATTGCCGCTGCCTTGCATGAGGTAACAGGCTACCATTTCAAGGTTGCCGTTCCCACGAGCTATGCAGCAGTTATCGAAGCCTTGGGCAGCTATCAATGCGATATCGCCTGGCTTCCCACCTATGCCTATGTTCTTGCAAAAGAGAAGTATAACGCCAATGTAAGGCTTATCACCGTGCGCGATGGACGCACCAACTATCGCGGTCAGTTCGTTGCCGGAGATAAGTCTATCCGCAGATTGGAAGATCTGGAAGGCAAGGTTGTGGCATACACCGATGCCGCTTCCGCTTCCGGCTATATCTATCCCTCTGCCACGCTAAAACACTTGGGCGTGAATCTCAAAAATCACATCTTTGCCGGCGGCCATCCGCAGGCGATCTTAGCGGTCTATAGCGGTCAAGCAGATGCAGCCTGCACCTATTGGAGTCCTGCGGATTCCACGGGCAGACCCACCGACGCTCGCGAAAGACTGGCTGATACCCACCCGGATATCTTTGAAAAGATTCACATCATTGGCTACACAGAGTGGATTCCGAACGACACCGTCACCTTCCGCAAAAACCTTCCTCCGGATCTTGAGGAAGAAGTTGCTTCGGCCATACACAATTTTTCTTTCACCGAAGACGGGATAAGGATATTGCGCGATCTATACGATGTAGATGGCTTGGAAGTCGCCTCGGATAAGGATTATGACGTGGTGCGCGATGCTTTGCGCACGATGAACATGGATCCCGAAAGCCTCTTGAAGCAATAGTATGAAAAGACCTTTATTAGAAGTAAGAGAGCTAAGTAAGAGTTACGATGGCAAATACAATGCCGTAAACAAGCTTTCCTTTGATTTACAAAAGAACGAATTTTTGGTGCTTTTAGGGCTTTCCGGCTGTGGAAAGTCAACTTTGCTTAGGTGCATAAATCGCCTTGTGGAGCCCAATGAGGGCCAGATATTCTTTGAAGGCAATGAGATTCTCAGCCTCAAAGGTCAAGCCTTGAAGGACTATCGTAAACAAGTGGGCATGATATTCCAACAATTTAATTTGGTGAAAAACCTCACCGTGCTCACCAATGTTCTCACCGGCAGACTGGGCTATCACCGTCTGGGCTCGCCCTTCAGTGCCGAAGAGATTGACTTTGCCTATCAAAATCTCGATAGGGTGGGGCTAAAAGATCAAGCCAAAAAGCAGGTGAAACACCTCTCCGGCGGGCAGCAGCAAAGAGTGGCAATAGCGCGAACTATGATGCAAAAGCCAAAGCTCATCCTCGCCGATGAGCCCGTTGCCAGCCTGGATCCCGCCACTGCGGATTCCATCATGCAATATTTAGCCGAGATCAATAATGAGGGCATCACCGTGATCTGTTCTTTGCACTTCCTTTCCTTGGTGAGAAGATATGGGGATAGAGTGCTCGCGCTGAAAGATGGGATTAAGATATTTGAAGGTATGCCGGAACAGATTGATAGAGAGTGGTTTAAGGAGATCTATGGAGAGGAGGCGGTGGAGATTTGATGCTCGCAGCGCTCGCCGATTTAGCGATTTAACGATTTAGCGAGCTTCGCTGCTGTCGCGGGCGGGGTGGAAACATCTTGTTGCCACGAGCGACAGCATTCCTTTTAATAGAACACGGATTTAACGGATCGAACGGATTTGCACGGATTAGCTCACTTCGTTCGCTGATTTATTGATGGGCAAGGTGATACCCTATCGCCGCAAACGGTTGTTGGATTCTTTCGCGTCCCTGTGTCGAGTTTTTCGCTATTGGTGAGGTGCCATCCATTTAAGCGGTCGGTGTGGCAACGCCCCTATTGCCACGAGCGTCACCATTCTTCAGCGCTGAAACATCCCCGCTATCACGAGCATCTACCTTTCTGTATTGGGGCGGGAACGTCCCCGTTGCCGCATGCGCCACCGGCGCATACTGTTTCCACTTTCCCCCTGAAAGCTGCGTTCTCACCGGCAACGCCCTCATTGCCGCGAGCGCCATCAAGCGAACCAAACAAAAGGTGATCTTTCTAACTAATACACCCAAATCGGAGAGCAACGCAAATCACGCTCGAAAGAAGAAGATAGATAGAGGAGTGCACCCGGGACGGAACTTCCGTCATGACAGCAAATAAAAGCCTCCCTTTTGTGAATCTCTTAAGCACGCAGCTTTGCTAAAGACCCTCTTTTAGAGAGATAAGATACCTGTAAATTGCCCCTGATGCAAGCCCTTAACCCGCTGATAAGAAAGGAGTAGCCACTCTGCTTTGCTTTTTTAGCTTGACAGCATGGCAAGTTATCCATTTGTTTGGTTTCTAACGAAAGCAAAGTGATATTGCTCAAATTGCTCAAGCTCATAAGATGAGGTCAAGATGCAAAGCTACAAACACATTGTGAGAGATGAAAACAAGATTAGAGGCATGTTTCCCCTCGTGGTGCTACTTGCCTTTTTTTTGACTCTTTTATGCAGCTTGCCTTCCTTTTGTTATGCAGAATATCCCGACCAAGAGCTCGAAATATCCCCGGAAGACATATATTTCAACCGTTTACATAAAGAAATAATCTCCAAAGCCGAGATGAAAGTAGTGAATATATATAGGTATTGGCTCATCGTGCTCACCGTGCTGAGCTTTGTTTTGTTCATCACACTATCGCTTTTGCTGATATATGTTCTCAAGCTCAAAAACTCGAGATCAGGCGCGCCCGACAGCATAGACAAGGAAGTGGAAGAACGCACGGAAAATCTCAACTATGCCCTGCAAAAAGCACACGTAGAAGAGATGATCCGCTCTGCCTATCTGGCAACCTCTGTGCATGAGCTGAGAAACTTTCTGAATAACGTGATAGGACTCAGTGGCATCATGCTGGATAAAAGCTCCGGCGAGATCAATGCACAACAAGAAAAGATCATCTCGCACATCAAGGAGAGCTCACAGCACATAATGCACTCCATAAACGATGCTCATGAGGCATATAAACTGGCAACCAGACAGCAAATCACACGTATGGAAGAGTTTGAGCTTTTGCCTTTCTTGGAGTATCTTATAGGCTCATTTTCGGTGAAAGCCAAAGAAAAAGGATTGCAACTGAGGCTCAAACCCCTGCAAGAAAGCCACATGATCTACAGCGATAAAGGGCGTCTTGAACAGATCTTGATAAATCTTTTGAGCAATGCCATCAAATACACCGATAAAGGCTTTGTAGAGATATCTTGCGAGCGCGAGGATGAAAGCATCCATATCTCGGTATCAGACAGCGGGACAGGAGTTCCGGATAAGCTCAAAGACATGATATTTCGTCCCTTTATCAAAGGCGAAAAACATAATGAAGGCTCAGGCTTAGGGCTTTATATCAGCAATGAATTAACAAAACTGATAGGCGGCGAGATCAGCCTGCAAAGCACATCAGAGCAAGGCAGCAGCTTTTGCATCACCTTACCCGTCAAAGGCACGACATAGAAATAGGGAATGGCTAACAAGCTTTAAAACAAGAGGATAACAAGATGAGACTGCTATATGTTGACGACATGACAGAAAACTTCTTCTTTATGGAGAACCTGATAATTGGAAGAGATATCGAGCTTTTCACCGCCATAAACGGGGTGCAAGCCTTAGAGATAATGGAAAACAACGACTTTGATGTCATCGTCACAGATATCATGATGCCTGAGATGGACGGCTTTACCCTGTGTCGCAAGATCATCACAAATGTTCCCGTGAGCACGATGATGGGGATCTTTTGATAGCGCGGATTTGTGATGATCTTGCGACACAGGGTAAAGCCGTCCATCTCAGGCATCATGATATCTGTGACGATGACTTTTCACCGCCATAAACGGGGTGCAAGCCTTAGAGATAATGGAAAACAACGACTTTGATGTCATCGTCACAGATATCATGATGCCT
>DUNQ01000035.1 GCA_012839325.1 Candidatus Cloacimonadota bacterium | reverse complement strand
TTTTCTCAGATAATCGAACACAAATATCCTGAATATCAGAAAGCATTTGTGGTGGATCTCCAAAATCGTTTTGAAGTGAAGAAAGATGCTCTGCAAAGCGCTATCCGTCGTGTTGCACTCGTTGCACCGGGTGAAAATCAGCGCATTCGCATTGAAGTGAGCAACGAGCAATTTGTGGTGAATACCACCAGCCGCGATACCGGTGATGCAAAGGAAAATCTCGATGACTACCATTTTGAAGGCATTGAAACCGGTGTATCTTTCAGCTTCCGTTATATGCTTAGCATCTTGGATGTGGTGGATAGCGAAAAAGTAGTGATCAATCTGGGAACCTCGCGCGATCCGCTCATGATCTACAATCAGGCAAATCAGGAAAACGAAGAAATCACTTTCCTGCTCATGCCTTTACGCTCCTAAAAAGGCGCATAGCTTAGTAATTGGAATTAAATAAGATCCGGCTCTATAACTTTCGTAGTTATAGCGATGTGGAGTTTGAGTTTGCGCGTGATGCAAATCTCATTCTCGGTCCAAATGGCAGCGGGAAGACAAACCTAATGGAGGCAATTGCCTACACATCCATAGGGAAATCTGTTCGCTACCATTTGGATAATGATCTCTTGAGAAACGGCGAGGAAAGCTTTGCCGTGGATGCTGTGTATTCCGACGAAGAGAGCATTCCGCTTAGAATCCAACTGAGCTATCAAGAACGAAAAAAGCTGCTGAAGATCAATTCCAAGATTGCCGGCAGGCTAAGCGAACTCTTTTCCTTGGTAAAAGTTATCTACTCTGCGCCGGAGGATATTCTGCTCATCAATGGCGGACCATCACTGCGCCGGCAATACTTCGATCTCGCAATTGCACAGCTTTTTCCGGATTATTTAGAGAAGCTCAGAAACTATCTGCAGGCGGTGGATCAGCGTAATAAACTGCTTAAAACCGAGTTTGATCCTCAGGAAAAAAGGGCCTGGGATAAACGCTTCATTGCCACGCTTTTGGAGCTGTATCCTTATAGGGAAAAATATCTGAACTTGGTAAATGATGTTTTGAAGAAATCCTTGGAAAAAGAGGGGAGCAGCCCCGATTTTACTCTTTCTTACGATCCTGTTCAGAAGGATGCTTTCAATCGCGATGAGCAGGGCTGGGAGGGTAGTTTAAAGAGTGTGCAAAGCTCTGAAATTAAGTGGCAAAGGAGCATGATAGGCGCGCATTTGGACGACTATCTCTTTGAAATGGAGGAGAATAATATGCGTAGTTTTGCTTCGCAGGGGCAAAAGAGAATGGCGGTGATTCGCCTGAAAGCGGCACAGGCACAGCTGATTGAAACGCATACGGGGATCAAGCCCATTCTGCTATTCGACGATATCTTTGCCGAGCTGGATGAGCGGCACAGTCATCAGGTGCGCTCTTTGATAGATCCAAATCACCAGATTTTTATCGCGAGCCCGAATGAGGATATAGCAAAGATCTTTAACGGGGCAAAGGTGATAGCATTATGAAAGATAAAATGAAGCTCTTTAATAAGCAAAGCTTCGGCTGGATGATGTACGACTTTGCAAATTCGGCATTTACCACCATCATCGTTACCGTGGTTTATAGCGCATATTTTATGAGTACTGTTGTGGTGGGCGATGTGGGCTTGGGCGAGATGCTCTGGGGTAGGGCAGTGGGGATATCCATGACCCTTGTTGCGCTCTCAGCGCCGATCATGGGCGCAATTGCAGACTATTCACGCTCTAAGAAAAAGTTTCTCTTCATCAATACCTATCTGACGATTATCTTCACGGCGCTCTTATATTTCGTTGGTGAAGGGCAGGTCTTGCGCGGGATGATCTTCTTTATCATTGCAAATTTTGGCTTTAACTCAGCAAATGTGTTTTACGATGCTTTCCTGCCGGAGGTTGCCTCGCCTGATACCATGGGCAAAGTTTCCGGCTATGGCTGGGCTATCGGCTATGTGGGGGGGCTCTTGTCGCTGGTATTATCCATGCTCATCATCAATACTTTTCATGTGCGCTTGGTCTTTCCCATGATAGCGGTTCATTTCTTTATCTTTAGCATCTTTACATTCATCTGGGTGAAGGAAATCCGACTGCCGTCAAAACGGACAAACTATTTTAAAACGGCGTATAGGCGAGTGTTTTCCTCTATAAAAAACATGAAAAGCTATCCGCAGCTGATCAAGTTCATCCTCAGCTATTTCATTTATAACGATGGGATTGCGACTGTGATAGTCTTTGCAGCCATCTACGGTCAGAAAAGGTTTGGCATGTCCACAAACGATATGCTGATGTACTTTATCTATGCGCAGTTTACATCCATCTTGGGCTCGGCTGTTTTCGGCTGGCTTACGGATAGGAAAGGCACGAAGACCTCGCTTTCCATCTCCATCTTGGTTTGGATCACCGTAGTGATTTGGGCTTTCTTCTGCCGCTCTGCCAATGAATATTATTTAGTGGGACTTCTTGCCGGTTTGGCGATAGGCAGCAGTCAGGCAAACAGCCGCACCATGCTCTCTCAGCTCACTCCAATCGAAAAGCAGGCTGAGTTCTTTGGATTTTATACCTTGACAGGAAGGCTTTCCTCAATTATAGGACCTATCTTATATGGTTGGATATCATACAAAACGGGTGATATCCGCTATGCAATACTTTCACTTTTGTTTTTCTTTGTTGCCGGGTGGATACTTCTGCAATTTGTGGACGAGAAGCAAGGCATCAAAGATGCTCAGACTATAAAAATATGATTTTTAGACTTTCATGGAGGAATACAAAATGAAAAAAACGACACTAATCATCGCCCTCGGTATCTTGATCGCCATCCTGATTTCGGGATGCACTGCGAAAAAGCCGGTGCTCTATATCTTTAATTGGAGCGATTATATCGACCCTGCTTTGATCAAAGAATTTGAAGCCGAACACGATTGTAAGATTAAATATAGCACCTTCGACTCAAATGAAAACATGCTTACAAAGATCAAGAGTGCAACTCAATCTTTTGACATCATCTTCCCCAGCGGAGACCATGTGAGCATCCTGCGTGAGCTGGATATGTTAGAAGAATTGGACAGAGAAAAGCTCAGCAATTTTGATAACCTCAATCCTCAGCTCTTAGAAAAAGCCCGCTCTTTTGATCCTGAAAATAAGTATTCCATCCCTTATGCTTGGGGACTCACGGGGCTCATGTATAACAAGACTTTTGTGCCGGAAAATATCGTTGCATCAGGCGGTTGGAACATTCTGGCGGATTCTTTCTTCGATAACAAAAATAAGATTACCATGCTGGATGATGCGCGTGAAGTGATAGGCGCAGCCTTGGTTTATAGCGGATATTCCGCAAACGACGTTTCCGAAGAAGCGCTCACCGCGGCTCATGAAGTTCTCAAAGTTTGGGATAGAAATATCACTCAATTTGACAGCGATTCCTATAAGAATGAGCTTCAAGATGGCACGACCTGGCTGGCTCAGGCTTATAACGGCGATGCCTTGCAGCAGATGGCTGAAAATAGTGATCTCGACTTCATCCTGCCCAAAGAAGGCGCAGCGATGTGGATGGATAATATCGTGATGCTCAATTCCTCTCAAAATAAGGACTTGGCTTATGAATTTATAAACTTTCTCTTGGAAGCGGAAATAGCTCAGAGAAACTCTGAATATACCATGTATCCCACGCCAAATCTGGCAGCTATGAGAAATATGGGCGAAGCTTTCATCCTGAATGAATTAATCAATCCCAGCGAGGAATATCTCGAAAAGTGTTATATGATCGATTTCTTAGGCGATGAAGCGCGCAAAATAGACAGTATCTATGAAGATATAAAGATGAACTAAAAGGAAAATATCAATGGACAATCTCGGCTCTTTAAAACGAAGCCATTATAGCCTTGAACTCAGTGCCCAGGCGCTGGGAAGCAAGGTGACGGTCATGGGATGGGTGCATAGAAGGCGCGACCTCGGCGGACTCATCTTCATCGATCTCAGGGATGTGAAAGGCCTGATTCAAGTGGTGATCCATCCCGAACAAGAAGAGATCTTTCGCAAAGCAGAAAAGGTGAGAAATGAATTTGTCATCGCTGCGAAAGGGACTCTTTCACAACGCGAAAATATCAATAAAAATATGCCTACCGGCGAAATCGAGATCGTGGCAGATGAGTTTTATATTCTGAACGATACGCCGCCCTTACCCATTCAAATAGATGGGGTTGCGATGGCGGATGAGGATCTCAGGCTCACCTATCGCTACCTCGATCTCAGGCGTCCGCGCTTGCAGAATATCATAGTCACAAGGGCGAAAGTGACCAGTCTGATCCGTAACTTTTTGGATAGCGAAGGCTTTTATGAGATAGAAACGCCCATGCTGATGAAGAGCACGCCGGAAGGTGCGCGAGACTATCTCGTGCCCAGCCGCATCCATCCGGGGAAGTTTTATGCTCTGCCTCAATCGCCGCAGATTTTTAAGCAACTGCTTATGATATCGGGCTTTGATCGCTATTATCAGATCGCGCGTTGCTTCAGGGATGAAGACCTCCGCGCGGATAGACAGCCTGAATTTACTCAGCTGGACATAGAGCTATCTTTCGTTCAAATTGAGGAGATATTCGACCTCTTGGAGCGGCTCATGCACAGGATATTCAGGGAGACTTTGGGGGTTGAATTGCCTCTGCCTTTCCCGCGGCTGAAATATAAAGATGCCATGGATAGATTTGGTTGCGATAAGCCGGATCTCAGGTTTGGGCTGGAGATCACGGACTTGGGCGAAGAGCTTGCCAATAGCGAGTTTCAGGTCTTTAAAGGTAGCCTTGCTTCCGGCGGTGTGGTGCGTGCGCTCTGCGTTCCGGGTGCTGCGAGTTTCTCCAGAAGGGAGCAAGATGAGCTGGTGGATCTGGCTAAGCATCTCGGCGGAAAGGGCGTTGCCTTTGCCAAGGTTGCAGAAGGCGGATTCGAGGCGGGAATATCCAAATTTATCACTGCTGAAGAGCAAAGCGTCATCATGAGGAAGATGGACGCAAAGCCCGGTGATCTGCTTGCCTTCGTAGCGGATAGCTATGATATTGCTTCTAAGGTGCTTGCAGGGCTGCGTAATGAACTGGGCGCAAAGCTTGAACTTTATGATCCTGCGGACTTCGCCTTCTGTTGGGTGACGGATTTCCCCATGTTTCTATATGATGAGGAAACTAAGAGCTGGGAGCCGGCGCATCATATGTTCAGTATGCCAAAAGAAGAACACATTCCTTGGCTGGACGATCCCGAGCGCATCGGCGACATCGAAGGTCAGCTATATGACATGGTTTGCAATGGGATGGAGCTTTCCAGCGGCAGTATTCGCTGTCATCGCTACGATATTCAAAAGAAGATATTCGACGTTTTGGGCTTCACAGAAGAAGAGCTCAAGCCGCGCTTCGGATTCTTCCTGGATGCGCTCAAATATGGAGCTCCGCCACATGGTGGCATCGCGCCGGGACTGGATAGGCTCATTATGCTTATCACTCAGGCAGATTCCATACGCGATGTGATCGCTTTCCCGAAAACGCTCAGGGCGGCTGATCTCATGACGGAAGCTCCGGCAGAAGTGGACGAAACACAATGGAAAGAACTTCACCTAAAGTTCATAGAATAATTACACTTAGCAGTGGATTGTCAAGGGGCTCAAATCTCTTGGCAATCCATCGCTATTTTCAAAAAGAAGACTTGCCGATTCAGATCGCCTATGCGGTCTTTACAAATCCAAAAGCGCAAGCAATCCAAAATGCACACGCAGAGGGGGTGCATACGCTTGTGATCTCACCTCGCGATAGGCAAGTCTTTGAAGAGCGTGTGCTTAGCCTTATCAAAACTCAAGATATTAGCCTCGTTGCACTATGTGGATTCATGAGAAAAGTCTCTGCTGAGTTCATCCAAGAAGCAGGCGTGCCTATTCTTAATATTCATCCTGCGCTCTTGCCTAAATATGGCGGGAAGGGGATGTATGGTTCGGCAGTGCATGAAGCGGTGTTTTCTGCGCGTGAAAAACGCTCTGGCGCAACCGTACATCTCGTTAATGAAGAATATGATAAGGGCGCTATAATACGCCAAGAAAGCATCGATATCAGTGCTTTTACATCGCCCGAGATGATAGCTGGCGCAGTGCTGGAAATCGAACACAAAATCTATGGTCCAAGCATCAAACAAGTCTTATTCTCCCGCTAAGATCAGGCTCGCAATCGCGACTCTGGGATGTAAGACCAATCTCTTTGAATCCGCCGTGATTGCGCAATCCTTTGAGGATTATGAACTTGTGGAGTTCAGCGATGATGCAGACGTGTATGTGATAAATACTTGCACCGTTACAAATCGCACGGATTATAAGAGCCGTAATCTCATCCGAAAAGCACTGGCTAAGAAAGAGGAGAATCCTGATGTAGCTGTCGTGGTGACAGGCTGTTATGCGCAGCGCTCCAGAGAGGATATCCTTGAGCTTGGAGATATAGATTACGTGGTGGATAATCAGGCGAAGCTGGATATAGCACAGATCTTGAAATCTCGAGAAAACTGTTTTAGAGACATCATGGAGGCTCGTGATTTTGCCTTCAAACCTGCGCGGAACATGCTGGAGCACACTCGCGCTTTTCAAAAGATTCAAGATGGCTGTGATTTTTATTGCAACTATTGCGCCATTCCTTATGCGCGGGGGCACAGTCGCTCAGCGCGTTATGAAGATGTGATCTTGCAGGCAAATCTCTTTGCAGAGGAGGGCTTTAAAGAGATCGTTTTGGGCGGGATCAATGTCGGTTTATACAGAGATGGCGAGAAGGATCTGGCGGATGTGGTGCAAGGGATTTCTGACATAGAAAAGATCAAACTCGTGCGCATTTCATCAATCGAACCCCAGCTTCTAAAAGGCGATCTGCTACCTCGTATTGCACGAATTCCAAAGCTTGCTCCGCACTTTCATATCCCTCTGCAAAGCGGATGTGATGAGATCCTGAGCGCGATGGGGCGGAGGTATGATAGAAACCTTGTTGCAGAGCTTGTCGCGCAGATAAAGGAGCTCTTCCCGCTTGCGGCGATTGGCTTTGATCTCATCTGCGGATATCCCGGTGAAGATCAGGCACGCTTTGAGGATACCTATCAGTTTCTTAGCAGCTTGCCCATAAGCTATCTGCATGTATTTCCATATTCTATGCGCAAAGGAACTGTGGCGGCAAAAGCTAAGGATCAGGTGCCTAATAAGGTGAAAAGTCAGCGATCAAGGTTGCTCACCGCACTTTCTGCAGAAAAGAAAAAGGCTTATGCAGAGTTATTGATCAAAGAGAAGGCAAAGATCAGCGGCGTGATAGAAATCAGTGGTGAAGATGGCTCGGAACTGCTTTCAGATCACTATCTTAGACTGAGGGTGCCACAAAGATTCGAGCAGGGCGAGTGGGTGCAGATTGTAATGGATGAGGCTATGGGGCATAGCTTTATCTTAGATTAAATGTATCCTGTTTAGTTTTTCATCGCTAAGCTGTCAAACGCTCAAAAACCACTAAATTTCTGAAAATATTTCAGGCTTCATATTTCAATCACTTACCTTAGCCCTAAAAAAATAGTTTGCGATTTTGGCCATATTTTAGAGTTTTGGGCTCCTATATATAAGTAGAGGCTAATTTTTTCTTGAGGCATTTTGGCGATGCAGCCATAATAGATGAATCGCTAAGAATGTTCTTGAAAATACTCCAAGATTGCCCGAAAACTATGCTCAAAGAAGGGTATCGCAAAGCTTGATAGAGAGATAGTATCATCGATAAGGAGCATGAGCATCTCAATCACCGCTTGCTTTGTGCATGGAAAGCTCAGCTTTTTGGCTTTTCTACGCTTTTTGACTTGACATAGATCTTGGACAATTTTGTTTTACATTAGGATAAGGAAAAAAATATGCACGAATATGACTCACAGCTGAAGAGCTACCAGACCAAGATCAACACCGGCATTGCCGTGAAGGCAGTCGTGAGCAGTTTCTTGCTCTTTGCCGGCGGCTTTCATCTTTACTATATCCTGTGGCATGTTCTCGGTGCATATCATCCGGCATTAGTTTATGCAAATATCGCCATCCGCATGGGGCTTGCGCTTACCATCACCTTCATCATCTGGAACGCATATAAGGGGTTTTGGACGCCTCTTTACACGGCGCGCTATTTGGATCATCTACACGCTGCGGATGACGACCTCTTTCAAAACGCTTGGGAGATCTATGAAAAGCATGGCGAAACGCCCATCAGTTCTGCGCTCAAAGAGTCTGCAAATCAGCGACTGAAAGAGAATAAATATCCTCTGCCCAAGGTCTTTGGCAGCACGCTTGCTTTCGTGATTCCCATCGTCTTCCTCTGTCTTTTCGGACTTTGGTATATACAGAAAGAAGACGCACTCTTAGCCATCAAACAATTCTATTCAAACAAGCCGCCAGAGGTCATCTACAAAGACTTCATCGAGCTCAGCCCGGGAGACATTAGCATCGGCAAAAATCAGCAACTGCTCATCAAGGTAATAGAGCCTGATACACGGCTTGAGCACAGGCTTTTCTATCGTTTCGGAGAGTCTTGGCGCGAGCTCAATTTCAGCGATAACAGCTATCTTTTTGAGAAATTAGAGCACGATATCGAATACTATGCCGAAAACAAGGTGGCGAAAAGCGCTACATACAAGGTGCGCGTGCTGGATATGCCCATCGTGCGCAAATGGCATGCAAATTACAACTATCCCGCTTACACTCGCGTTCCGGCGCGCTCGGACAGCATGAGCTACGGCAATCTTGAGGGCTATATAGGCACGCAGGTGACGCTGAGAATAAATACAAATGTGCCTGTGGTCAGCGCTGTGATGGTCTTTGAAGATGCTTCGAGAAAGGAGCTTCAAGCGCAAGATAACCAAAGCTTTATCACCCGTATCAGGATAGATAGTCCTCGCAGATATTACATAGAATTAGAGGATGAACTTGGCAGAACGAGCCGTCCGGAAGAGAAGCAGATCAAAGTCTTGCCGGATATGCCGCCAGAGATACGCTTCCTCTTGCCCGCTGAAGATGTTATCCTAAACCAAAATATGCTGCTTCCGCTCATCATGGCTGCGGACGACGATTTCGGGCTCAAAGACTGTCGCCTCATGTATCAGCTCAATGGCGGTGAGGTGCAAGCAATCAACATCCAAAGCATCATCAACAGCAAGATTTTTAATAAAGAATACCTCTGGGATCTCACCTTCTTGGATCTCTTTCCTTCCGATGTAGTCACCTATTGGGCAGAGATTTACGACAATGCACCTACTCCTCAGAAAGGCGAAACCTCCAAATACCGCGCCCGCTTTCCTTCCATAGAAGAAATCTATAGCCAGATCGAGAGCCAAGACATGCAAAACAGGCAGGAACTCGATCAGAGCCTTGAAGAAAGCCTCAAATTGCAAGAAGATTTTGAACAAAAGCGTCGCGAACTGCTCAAAGACCCCGATCTCAGTTGGGAAGACAGACAAGAATTAGAAAGCATGTTAGAACAGCAAGAGATGTTGATGGAGAACGTAGATCAGGTTGCGCAAGACTATCAAGACCTCATCGAAAAACTACAAGAGAATAGCGCACTTTCACACGAGACTTTAGAAAAGATGATGCGCATACAAGAGCTCATGGAAGAGATCGCCACAGAAGAGATGTGGGACGCGCTCAGCAAGATGCAAGATGCCATGGATAATGTGAGCGCCGAAGACCTCAAAAAGGCTTTGGAAGACTTCAAGTTCTCCATGGAAGACTTCGCACAAAAGATTGAGCAAACTCTTGCGCTGCTGGAAAGCATCAAGAATGAGCAGGCCATGGAAAAGGCTTTGCAAATAGCCCAAGAGATGGAAAAGCTACAGCATGCGCTCAATGAAAAGACCAAAGAAAGCGATGCGGACAATCAAAAACTCGCCGACGATCAGGCACAAATACAAGAGAAATATGAGAACCTGAAACGTGAACTCGAAGAGCTGAGTGAAGCGCTGCAAAATGATCCCAATATCTCTCAGCAGATGGACTCATTGCTTGCAGACATGCAAGAAAGCAAACCCGAAGAGGATATGCAAAGAAGCCGTCAATCGCTCATGCAAGATCAACCTCAGGCTGCCATCAGCGCACAGGAAGAACTGCTCAGCAAGATGCGCCGCTTCACCATGATGATCTCCAAGATGAAGGATGCCATGAGCGCAGATTCCTCCGCAGCGATGAAAGAAGGGCTGGATATAGCCATCCGCGAGTTGCTGATACTCTCCAAGAACCACGAACTTACCAAAGCCGGCTACGACAACGATCCTTATGCTATTTTGCCTGAATTGATTGCCGGCTACGAGGGCTTGCAGATTTCACTAAATTCACTTTTCAGCACTCCGCAGGTAAGCCTCGTGGTGCCCCCTAAGTTCTATATAGATCTCACAGATACGAATAACGCATATAGAAAGATATTCTCCGTTTTGGGACAAGCCAATATCCCCAGCATACGCAATGATCTGAACAAAGCACAAAGAGGGCTTAACCTCATGGTGCATGATCTCATCCTCGCCATGGAAAACTCCGAAGGCGGCGGCTCCGGCGGCGGAATGGACTCACTCATGCAAATGCTTGAACAGATGGGACAGGATCAGATGGCGATGAATATGCTCACCGAGCAGATCATGATGCAGATCCAATCACAAGGCGGCAAGATGGATGATCACACCCGCGAACAGATAGAAAAGCTGGCTGCCGAGCAGGATAGGCTGGCTGAGAACCTCAGGCGCGCACTCAGCGAAGACCCCGAAGCTCAGAAGCAGGGCAATGCGCTGAAGCAAATCATAGAAGAGATCGAATCCGTCACAAAGCAGCTTAAAAGCCACGACATCACGCGTGATACGCTGAAGCAGCAGGAAAACATCCTCTCACGACTCTTAGACGCCCAGAAATCCATCACCAAACGTGATCACAGCGAGCGCAGAGAAGCCATACGCAGCAAAGGTCAGAGCTATGACCGCAGCAAAACCGTTGATTACGATCGCCTCCGCCGCAGCATGATGAGTGAAGACAGCTTCAAGAGCTATCCCCGCGAGTATCAGGAGCTTATCATGGAATACCTCAAGCTCTTGCAGGAGTCTGAATAATGAAGAAATACACTTTTATCATAGTCTTGATGCTACTTGCCGTCATCACGCTTTCAGCACAGTATGACGAAAAGCGGATACTCTCTCAACAAGCCTCGCAATACATGGTGACCCGCCAGTATGACCGCGCTGAAGAGATCTATCTCGAGATTTTAGACAAGTATCCCAATGACGTGAACACCGTGCTCCAACTCATGCAACTTTACCTGAATATCTCAAACAAAGACAAGGCAGAGCAACACCTGAACCGATATCAGCGCCATTTAGCAGATAATCAACAGATGGAACTGAGGATGCAGCTGCTGCTCATGCAAGGCAAGGCGCAGGAAGCAAAGAGCATTGTGACGGGCTATCTCGAGCTCTACGGACAGCATTCCTCCCGCCATCGCCTGCTTGCCACATATTACGAGCGCTATCGCTATTACGAAGAAGCTATAGAGATCTATCTCGCAGCGCGCGAGCAATTCGGCGGAACAATCTTTGCCCTCGAGCTCGCCAATGCATCGATGAGAATACAACGCTTTCACGATGCAACCGAAGAATATTTGAACTACATCGCCGCAAGCACAGGCGTGAACTACTTCGTTAAGAACCAAATCACCTCCATGCTCAAAAGAGACGAGAGCATCCTGGAAAAGATCCGCCTTGCCTCCGAGAACCGCAATTCAGAGGTGATCATCGAGCTCTATGCCGCTTCTCTCATCGAACTTGAGAGATTTGACGAAGCATTAGATATCTACAAGGGACTCAACCCCTCTTTCATGCGAAACTTTGCCCAGCAACAAAGAAAGCTTGGCAATTACAGCATCGCCATCCCTGCATATCAGCATCTTGCAGAAATAGCCGAGAAGCCCATTCAGAGGCTAAACTACGAGCTCGATATTGCCATGATCTATCACGAAGACTCAGAATACTCTCTCTGCGACCTGCAGCTCACAAAGCTTTTAGCAGACGACTATTGGAAGATAAACCAGAGCAATCCCCGCTCAGCCGTCTATTTTATGACGAGAAAGCTAAAAGCCGAGAACGACACCGCTTTAGGCGTTGATTTCACCGAGATCGTTTCATGGCTGCAAGAAAGCAAGAAATACGTGGGACGCGTGCGGGACACTCAAGAGCTCGAACTCGCAATCGCAAAGATCAGCATACTAAACGAAGACTATGACAATGGCAATAAAGCCTTAGCCCGCATTACTATGCCCGATTTCAGAGAAGACAGCGACTACCTGAAGTTCATGCTTCAGTTCTATCAAAACGACATAGAGAAAGCCGACGAACTCATGCACAGCTTCCTCATCACCCACCCGGAAAGCGAGTATGCAAATGACATTATCTACCTAAATATGCTCGCCATCAATATGAACGACAGCCAGAGCGAGCGCTTCGGAGACACTATCCGTAAGCTCCAGCTATACAATGATGAAGGCATAGCCGAGCTCAGCGCCCTATTCGAGCAAACCGGCGATGAAGAGCTGCTGATCTTGGCGATAGAATGGGCTCTGCGCATGGGACAGACAGCCAAAGCATCAGAACTTTTAGAACACGACTTTCAGGACGAGCTCGCCTCGGATTATGCCCAATACTTCCGTCTCGCGCTCATCAATGATCCTGAGGAAGAGCGAGACTTCGCCCGCCAATATCTCAAGCTTCGTCCCAATAGCATCTTTTCACCCAGATTCCGCCAGAGCCTCTCACACAGCACAGACCAAGAAATGAATATATAAAAAAATAAAAGAATATATGGAGGATCCATGAAGATTCGCAAAGCCTATACTTTTGACGACGTATTGCTTTTGCCCAAAAGCTCTTCCGTCATGCCTGCAACAGTGAACCTCACAGCAAAGATCACCGATAATATAACGCTGAAGATTCCGCTCTTTTCCGCAGCGATGGACACCGTCACAGAGTCCGACACAGCCATTGCCATAGCCCGCGAAGGCGGCCTTGGAGTGATCCACAAAAACATGAGCATAGAAGAGCAAGCCAGAGAAGTATATCTGGTGAAGCGCGTGGAAAGCGGAGTGATTACAAACCCCTATACAGTGAGTCCGAACGATGTTCTCAGCGATGTGACCGCACTCAAAGAAAAGCATGGCGTTGGCGGCTTCCCTGTGCTTGATAAGGGCAAATTGGTTGGCATCCTCACAAATCGCGATGTGAGATTTGAAGAAGACCCAAACCGCAAAGTGCACGAACTTATGACCGCAAAGCCCAATCTCATCACCGCAAAGCCTGATGTATCCTGGGATGAAGCCAAGACCATTCTGCACAGAAATCGCATTGAAAAGCTCCTCTTGGTAGATGAAAACGAGAAGCTCGTAGGCATGATCACCGTGCGCGATATCATGAAGCGTCAAACCTTCCCGCATGCAGCTCAGGACAAACACAATCGCCTCTTGGTTGCCGCAGCGGTAGGTGTCAGCGGAGACTATTTTGAGCGCGCCCAAGAGCTCGTGAATTCTGGCGTTGATCTCCTCGTGATAGACACCGCTCACGGCCATCACGCAAACATCCATAAGGCTCTAAACAAAATCAAAGGCGCCATGAACGTGGAAGTGATGGCAGGCAATGTAGCCACGCCGGATGCCACGAGATATCTCATAGATAACGGCGCAGATGCTGTGAAAGTGGGCATAGGCCCCGGCTCGATCTGCACAACGCGCGTTATCGCAGGAATAGGCGTTCCCCAGCTTTCTGCCGTCATGGAATGCGCAGAAGAAGCATCCAAGAGCGGAATTGGTATCATCGCCGATGGCGGCATCAAATACTCCGGCGATATCGTGAAAGCGCTTGCCGGCGGTGCAGCATCCGTGATGATTGGCTCCCTCTTTGCCGGTTGCGACGAAAGCCCCGGCGAAAACATTATTTACAACGGCCGCAGATTCAAGAACTACCGTGGCATGGGCTCCGTGGGCGCAATGAAGCGCGGCAGCAAGGACAGATATTTCCAAAACACAACCGACGACAACAAGCTCGTTGCCGAAGGGATAGAAGGCATGGTGCCCTACAAAGGTCCGCTAAAAGACTATATCTATCAACTCATTGGCGGGCTAAGAAGCGGCATGGGCTACATAGGTGCATCGGACTTGGCTTCGCTGAGAGCAAATGCCGAGTTTGTGGAGATTACCCTTGCCGGACTCAAAGAATCCCATCCCCACGATGTGAGAATCACAAAAGAAACTCCCAACTATCAAAGCAGCGATTGATGCAATGCAAGAGCACATCTTAGACACATTTCTCTTTCATCTAAAAGTGGAAAGAGGCATGGCTGAAAATAGCATAGCTGCTTATGAGGCTGATCTCCGAGACTTCATTTTGTTCAACCCCAAAGATGCTACCAAATACGAAGCGGAGGATATCACCGAGTATCTGCTCACTCTGCAAGAAACAGGCTTAGAGAGCAGCTCTCTCGCACGCAAACGCATAGCGCTAAAGCAATTCTTCGATTTCCTCATGGAGAACGATTATGATATAGAGATAGACTTCGAGCTCGTCCCCAGGATCAGCGTCAAAGCCGGCTTGCCCGATGTTCTCTCTGTGGAAGAGATGAAAACGCTACTTGATAGCATCAAGACCGACAGCCCTTTAGGGCATAGAAACAAGCTCATGATAGAGCTTTTGTATGCCACCGGACTCAGGGTATCCGAGCTTGTGGGATTGAGCCTGCACGATCTCTTTTTTGATCAACAAATGATTCTCGTGCGCGGCAAAGGTAGCAAACAACGCTACGTTCCCTATATCAACGTTCTCGATCCGCTTTTTGAGAGTTATATCAATATCCATCGTCCCGCATTGCTGAGACACAAGCAAAGTGAGCTGCTCTTTCTGAATAAGAACGGCGGCGGACTCTCGCGCATGGGAGTTTGGAAGGTTTTACAAAAGCAGTGCTTAGATTCCAAGCTGGATAGACAAATCTCGCCGCACACCATCAGGCATAGCTTTGCCACCCATCTCCTCGAAGCGGGAGTGAACTTACGCATAGTGCAAAACCTTTTGGGGCACTCCAGCATAAACACCACACAGATTTATACACACATAGATATGCGTCGCTTGATAGAAACACACAAGACCTATCACCCGCGCGCATAAATAAATATAGAGGTAATAATGAAAAAGTATATCACAATCATCGTTTCCCTGTTCCTACTCTTTTCTTGTAAAGGAAAGTCCGATGGGGACGCCAAGATCAGCGTCACTTTGGATTGGACGCCAAACACCAACCATACCGGTTTATACATTGCCAAAGAGTTGGGCTATTTTGCCGAAGAAGGCCTTGATGTAGAGATCCTGCAGCCCGGTCAAGGCATTACGGATCAGATAGTTGCCACCGGGAAAAGCCAATTTGGCGTAAGCTATCAAGAGAACGTGATCCGCGCGCGTAGCGAGGACATTCCGCTTACCTCAATCGCCGCTGTTATCCAACACAACACCTCCGGCTTCGCCTTCCTCAAAGATAGCGGCATCAAGAGCGTAAAAGACTTTGAAGATAAGCGCTATGGCAGCTGGGATAGCCCCTCAGAACTAGCCATCTTAAAGAACGTAATGGATAAGCACGGCGCCGATTTTAGCAAGGTAAAGGTCATCTCCGGCATCTACGATTTCTTTTCCACCATTGGCAAAGATGCTGATTTCGAGTGGATATATTACGGCTGGGACGGAATTTACGCAGAGGGCAGAGGCATAGAGATGGACTACATCCCGCTGAACGAGCTCAATCCCATCTTTGACTATTACACACCTGTAATCATCAGCAGCGAAGCCTATTTGGCTGAAAATCCTGAAACCACGGCGAAATTTATGAGAGCGGTAAAGCGCGGCTATGAATATTGCATAAATGAGCCTGGGCTTGCCGCAGACATCATGTTGGATCAAGTTCCTGAGCTAAACGAAAAGCAAGTTCGCGCCAGTTTGGACTATCTGGCTCAGCAGTATCAAGCCGACGCAGCTTATTGGGGATATCAAAGCGATAAGGTATGGCAAGACTTCGCCGGCTGGATGGCTGATGAAGAGCTGATTGCTAAGCCCATTGAGATAGAAAAAGCATTCACCAACCAATATCTTGAGGATTGATGGCAATACTTTCTGCAAACAATATAACCAAGTCCTTCCTCTTTAAGAAAGAGGTAATAACCGTCCTAAAAGAGCTAAATCTTGAGCTTCTTCCCGGAGAGTTCGTCAGTATAGTAGGCGCCAGCGGATGCGGCAAAACCACTCTCTTAGAGCTTTTTGCAGGGCTCACGCTTCCCGATAAGGGCGAAATACACTATATGGATAAGAATATCACCGGCAAAACGGGAATCCTGGGTTATATGCCCCAAAACGACCTGCTTTTCCCTTGGCTGAAAGTGATGGAAAACATCCTTCTTCCCGCAAAGGTGAAAGGACTAAATATCAAAGCAGAAAAAGAGAAAGCGCGCGAGTTATTACCTATATTCGGCCTTGAAAGCTATGAGAATCATCTCCCTTGGCAGCTTTCCGGAGGCCTCAGACAGCGAGTAGCTCTTGCAAGAACCTGCATGACGGGCAGCAAGGTGTGGCTGCTTGACGAGCCTTTGGCAAATCTCGACGCCATCACGCGCAATTCACTACAGGATTGGCTGCTAAGCGTGGTAAAAAGCCTCGAGCTTTCCGTGATATTGGTTACGCATGATATCGATGAAGCACTTTATCTCTCAAACCGCATCGAGCTGATGAAGGACGGAGTGTTTCAAAAGAGCATACACGTCTCAGGCAAGGAAAACCATAGCGAAAAGACAGAGATTAAAGAACATATTCGCAAGCTTTTATAACACATTTCAACAAGCAAAAGAAAAGGCTCCTTACAGCAAGGAGCCTTTTTCGTATCAATTATTTTCTTAGAATTTCAAGTTAAGAGTCGTGCCGATAGCATAGTTTTTGGTTTCATTCTCATGAATTCCAAAGGCGCCATAACCTGACACGCCAAAGAGATCGGGGATGAGCTCATATTCCACGCCAGCGTTTACTTCCATGCCGGTATCAATCAGATAACCACCATTTCCAAAGAGGGCAAACTTCTCGCTGATGTTAGCCTTCACGCCACCCACGAGGCTCATGAATAGATCCGCATTGCCTTCATAGGGCGTGTCCCAATACAGAGTCAATCCGTCATGATGAGCTCCATAGCCATAGATATAAAGTCCATTCATGTAATAAGGACTAATGGTGCTGAGGCCGTGCTTTGTGGCCATTAGCACATCTGCGCTTACTTCCAGCATGCCGAGATCCAGCCCTGCGCGAACTGCGCCACCGAGACCCATAGTAGTATCATCTCCATCTTCGTTAAGGTCCATTTGAATATCCAAAAAGGCTGTGATGTCAAGGGTTATGGGTTCAAAATCAAGCGCTACATAAGGCATGAAGCTAATGTTTGCATCTTTGTTCATGCGATCAAAATGATAGAAACCATAAGCACCCATAGGGAGGAATCCATCAGTTGCTAAGTTAAGCATCAAAGTAGTTTTGTCGTCATGCGCAAACTCGCCGCCCTCGTGGGTTTTGATGAATCCAAATTCCGAGCTGAAGCTATCGCCAAATTCTTTGGAGAGCATTACTCCTGCGAATGAATCGTCCAAGACCAGACTATTGCGATCAGCCCATTCCATGAGGCCAAACTTGATTTTTGCCCCGATTGCATTGATTGAATAGTCGATATATGCTTCTCTGATGTGGAGGCTTTCGTTGGTTCCCACAGCTGCACCGCCGTTTCCCCAAACGAAGTCGCCAATTTCGGCTTGCATGTGGAATTCAAGATTCTGGTGAAGCTGTGAATCCAAAAAGAGATTTACCTTTCCATCCACCCAGCCACCGTCTGTTTTGTTATCGTCATTTGCATAAGCTGCGCGTGTGCGACTTTCTCCGCTAATGTCAAATTCGATTGCGCCAAGTCCCACGATGAGAACGAGAACGCTCATGATTAATACGATCTTTTTCATTTTTGTTTCCTTTTATTATTAGTTTCTCTGTTATGTCTCAAAGGTTGGTGTAAATTCCAACTCCTTGATTATGGTTCTATGAGGGCATCGTGCTGACCCCTCGTTCATCACATT
>DUNQ01000034.1 GCA_012839325.1 Candidatus Cloacimonadota bacterium | reverse complement strand
CCGTAAGAAGCAGCCGCAATTCAAGATCATGGCTGAAGATGGTAGTTTCAGACTCATCCCGCTGCCTGCCGGATTGGTAGTGCGCGTGGACGACGGAAGCTTTGTGCATCAGGGAGACATCCTTGGTCAAACTTCCAGAATGACCATTAAACAGCGTGATATTACGGGTGGCTTGCCCAGAGTTCAAGATCTCTTTGAAGCCAGAGTTCCCAAAGACAAAGCCAACATCACCGATATCGACGGAATCGTTACGATCGGCGGCTTGCGCAAGACGGGTAGAGACATCTTTGTTACCCCGCCAAACGGACTTTTTGCTCCAAACGACGGTCAAGTAGTCGTTCAAGTGGATGAAGATAAAAACCAACACATCTATGTGCTTACCGACAAGACTGTTTATGCCACCAATACCGGCAGAGCAACCATTGTCACCGAAGGTAAGAAAACCGTGATCCAAGTAGGACGCCGCAGGCAGACCCCCACAGAATATGAGATCCCCAAAGGCATGGATATCATCGTTGGCGATAACGAAATGGTGAGAGAAGATATGCCCCTTTGCGGCATCCGCCATTCGGTTCCCGCAGAGCAGGAAAGCATAGTTGAAAACGGTGAAGTTGTAAACGAAGGCGAAGCACTCGCCGGACGTAAATACTCCATCCCCACCGGAAAGCGCATTATCGTGCACCAAGGCGACAGAGTGGAAAGCGGAGACGCTCTTTCAGACGGTCCGCTTGATCCGCATGATATGCTGGTAAAAGGCGTTATCGAAGCCCAGCTCAATATTCTCAACGAAATTCAAGAGATTTATCGTAAGCAGGGCGTGAAGATAGACGACAAGCACGTTAGCGTTATCATCCGCCAGATGTTTAAGAAGGTCCGCATCACCGATAGCGGAAGCACGAGCTTCCTCCAAGGTGAGGTTGTGGACAAAGTTCGCGTGGAAAGAGAAAACCGTGAAGCCATCAATTTTGGCAAACAGCCCGCACAGTTTGAGCAGCTTTTCTTGGGAATCACCAAGGTATCTTTGCTCACCGATAGCTGGCTCTCTTCGGCATCTTTCCAGGAAACCACCAAGGTTCTCACCAAAGCCGCCATCGAAGGCAGCGTAGACCAGCTTGAAGGCCTCAAGGAAAGCATTATCCTCGGCCATAGAATCCCCGTGGGAACCGGAACTAAGAAATATAACAACATGATTAAGGAATCCCTTGCTAGGAGTGAACCCGTTGCCCAGATTATTAACAAACTGGCGCACTCGGAAGAAACTGAAGAGCTTGAGGATCTCCTTGATTTCTAAATATAATACAGACGCAAAAAAGTAAGGAGAAAATCAGTGCCAACAATTAATCAACTGATCAGAAAAGGAAGATCGACGAGTAAGGTTGGAAAGAAAAACAGGGCGCTTATGGGATGTCCGCAAAGGCGCGGAGTATGCACTCGAGTTTATACGAGTACGCCCAAAAAACCTAACTCGGCTCTTCGTAAAGTTGCACGTGTCCGTCTCACAAACGGATATGAAGTCACCGCATATATTCCCGGTGAAGGCCATAACTTGCAGGAACACTCCATCGTGCTCGTTCGCGGTGGTCGTGTAAAGGACCTTCCCGGTGTTCGCTACCACGTCGTTCGTGGAGCTCTCGATACAGCCGGCGTTACAGACCGCGCAAAATCACGCTCCAAATATGGAACCAAGCGTCCTAAAAAGTAAGCAGGAGAATATTAATGAGCAGAAAACACAGAGCAGTAGTTCGCGAAGTACTCCCGGATCCAAAATATAACGACGTTGATCTTACAAAGTTCATGAATTGTCTCATGGTTCAGGGTAAGAAATCCCTCGCCGAAAAGATAGTTTATGGCGCTTTTGACATTATCGAAGAAAGAACCAAGCAAAATCCGCTTGAAGTCTTTAAATCTGCGATTGAAAATGTTCGCCCACAGGTGAGAGTTGTATCCCGTCGCGTAGGCGGATCAAACTATCAGATTCCCGTGGAAGTGAACGAGAAAAACGGACAAGCGATTGCCTTTAGATGGCTGATCAGCACCGCCCGTGGTCGCAGCGAAAAATCTATGATCGAAAAGCTGGCAGCAGAACTCATTGCAGCCCACAAGAAAGAAGGTGGAACGATCAAGAAACGCGAAGATACCCACAGGATGGCAGAAGCGAACAAAGCTTTCGCACATCTGAGATGGTAGAAATATCAATAGTCAAAGAGCCTTCGCCACTTTAGGATGAAGGCTCTTTTTCTATTTTCATCTCAATCATCCTACCAGGGGCGCTCAGCTGCAGTAGAGCAGATACATACAGCTTCGCCCCGTGGCTTCACATTCACATTTTGCCTTAAAATTTCACTAATTAACACAACTATACGCTTATAAAAGAACTATAGAGTATCGAGCCGAATATCCTCTCTTGGTCGGGTAACGTCCTCGTTTCCCATGAACCCGTTGAAATGGTGCGCAGCACATCCAAAAAATCGAGCGCAGCGAGCATTTTCTAATTCGGCACGCTTGCCTCTACTATTATATAGGAGCCCAAAAGTGAAAATAATGGCCAAAATCGCAAACTATTTTTTTAGACCCATCGTAAGTGATTGATAAATGAAGCCTGAAATAATTTCGACCCCAATAATGTTATGTAAACTTGTATCGAAAAAAACCACTTTATTTGCAGAAATCTTGCATTAAAAAAGCCCGAAAAAAACAAAATCGTGTTTTTCTTGACAAGATATCCCAATCTTGAGATTCTGACCCACATCGTAAAGTTTAATCAGGAAGTAATAATAAATGACCTTTGAAAAAGAATTACAACTGATCTCCAAAGGCGCCGAGGAGATCATACCAATGGACGAGCTGAAAGCAAAGCTCGCCAAAAGCGCCAAAAGCGGAAAGCCTCTCCGCATCAAATATGGCATAGACCCCACCGGTCATGAGATTCATATAGGACACCTCGTTCCCATACGCAAGATGCGTGATTTTCAGGATCTGGGACACACCGGCGTGATCATAATCGGAGACTTTACCGCTCAGATTGGCGATCCCACCGGCCGCGATGAATCTCGCCCACCGCTCACCCATGACGAAGTTCGCGCAAATAGCGAAAAGTATATGGAACAGCTTTACACCATTCTCAAGCCCGAGCAAACCGAAGTTCGCTATCAAAGCGAATGGTTTACAGATATGACGCTCAAGGACGTGCTTCAGATCTTAGGCAAATTTACCTTGGCTCAGTTCATGGCTCACGACACTTTCCGCGATCGCTATGAACAGGGACTCTCTCTGGGCATGCACGAGCTGATGTATCCCGTTTTGCAAAGCTATGACTCAGTTGCCGTAGAAAGCGATGTGGAACTGGGCGCAACCGAACAGAAGTTCAATATTCTCTGCGGACGCGATATGCAACGCTATTTTGGCATGGAACAGCAGATCGCCGTGCTTTCGCCCATCCTTTTGGGAACCGACGGCGTGAACAAAATGGGCAAATCCCTGAACAATTACATTGCCGTATTCGATTCCCCTGCAGATAAATATGGAAAGGTAATGTCCATTCCCGACAGCCTGATTATAAATTATTATACCTACGCTGCTTATTACGATATAGAAGAAATTGAAAAGGTGAAAGCCGAGCTGGATAAGGGCACAAACCCCATGATCCTAAAGAAAAAGCTCGCCTATGAAGTGGTGAAAATCTACCACGGCGACACCGAAGCAGCAAAAGCACAAAAAGGTTTTGAAGATCTTTTTTCCAAGAGAGAAATCCCGGACGAAATGCCCGAATATACCCCCGAGGCAGATGAGGTCTGGATTGTAAAACTCTTGGTAGATAGCGGCTTATGCAAGAGCAACGGCGAAGCCCGAAGGTTGATAACCGGCGGCGGAATCAGCATAGACGGCGAGAGAATCAACTCCTTTGACACCGATATCAAGATCACAGACGGCTCAGTTCTCAGGGCGGGCAAAAGAAGATTTATCCGCCTACGCAAAAAATGATCAGAATAAGTAATTTCCAAAGCCTCCTTTCCAATGTGGTGGTGATTGTTCTCGTGTTTTATAGCATTATCATCCATGAGGTTAGCCATGCCTTTGCCGCATATGCCTTGGGCGACGACTCTGCCCGACGCGCAGGCCGCCTCAGCTTCAATCCACGCAAACACATTGATGTATTCGGAACCATTATTCTGCCCTTACTCTTTTATTTTAGCCTCGGCGTGATCTGGGGATATGCAAAGCCCGTACCCTTTAATCCATACAATTTTAAAGACATCAAACGAGATACCGGACTCACTGCATTGGCGGGACCAATCTCAAACATCCTGATTGCCATTGTTTTCAGCCTCATTTTCCACCTGATCAGCCTGCCTTTCATCAAGGTCATCGCTTTTTATGTGGTCTTCATGAATCTCGTTCTGGCTTTTTTCAATCTCATACCCTTCCCGCCTTTGGACGGCTCCAAGGTGGTGGGTATGTTTCTCACCGACGAAGCATTTTTCAAGTGGGCAGCTTTTGAACGCAAAGGCATGCTCTATCTATTTATCATTCTCATAGCTTCCAATCTTTTAGGCTTAAATATCATAGGCAAACTCATCTTTCCGCCCGTGATGTTCATGCTCAAGATTTTGGGACTCCCTATGATGTAAATTATAAAAGGAATTATTTATGACGACAAAAAGCAGCGCTACTACAAATTATTATCTAAAAAACTTTTTAAGCTTGCAAAAGCCTGTCATATACCAATCTTTCACGTCTTTTAAACATCTGAAGTACAACACGATAGAATATTGTAGCACTTCGGAACAAAACTTGCACCATTATTATTAATAAAACCAAATCCAAGATGAGGATACCGATGAAGAAAAAACTATGTTTGCTTTTGATGGTGAGCCTGTTTATCGGGCTTGCTTTCGCAACCGACACAGAGCAGGAGTTTCTAAGCTCGTTCAACTCCTCCTTTAATGTTCTAAGTTCGAACCAGAGCAGGATGGAGATTGATTTCCAACTGCCTGAATTTGAAGTTGAGGAAGTAATCACATCAAACCAGATTTACCACAAGATTGCCCTTCCCGGCGCGCCCTCCACTTTGAAGAGCGGCTTTCCGGAGCTACCTTATGTGACCACAAGTATTGCTATTCCGCATAAGGGTAGGGTGGATGTTGAGGTGCTCAATGCTGAATATAGCACCATTACTTCCTACAATGCCTATCCCGTTCAACAGGGTGATCAGTTTGAAGCCCCCAAGGCATTTGCTATAAACCATGACTTTTATAGCAGCAATATGAACTATCCCGAAGACATAGTTCAACACACTGATCCCATGATTCTCCGTGATTTTCGTATAATCACCATGCAGATCAACCCCTTCTCCTTTAACCCTGAAACCCAAGAGCTCACCGTTAATACTAATATTAAGTTGCAGCTGAATTTCAACGAGGAAAAGGGAGTAAATGAATTGCCCGGGCCGGTAGACCACATTTCCCCCAGCTTTCACAAGATATATCAATCTTTTATCTTGAACTATGATCATTATGACTATTCGATGTTTGCAGGCACCCCGCCCCGCTATTTGATTATCCATGGATACACTTCGCAGGATAACGCTTTCCAGACCCTGCTCAGCGGCTTTGTTCTTTGGAAAAAGCAGAAGGGCGCGGACGTCGACGTTTTCTCTACCCAGCAAGCCGGCAATAGCACCACTGCTATACAAACCTTCATCCGCGGCAGATACGATAACTTTGCTACCCGCCCGGATTTTGTGATCCTCATCGGAGATACAACCGGCAGCTATCCCATTCCTTGCTATTCAACCGAAAGTAGCGGCTCAAGCGACTATGCTTATTCACAGATGAACGACGGAGATAACCTCGGAGACCTATTCATAGGCAGAATGTCCGTGGAAAACATTGCTCAATTTTCAAACCTCGTCAGCAAAGGATATACCTACGAGAAAAATATCAACCTCGCTAATGCAGACTGGCTGAATCGCATCCTACTCATCGCAGACTGGGCACCTTCCGGCTATTCAACCGTTTACAACAGCAAATATATCAAAGAAATAGCCAAATTTGCAAACCCTGAATACACCTTTACCGAAGCCTATTCAGACGGCACCAGCGCCCATATTGCAAATACTGCCATGACAAACGGCATAGCTTTTTACAGCTTTAGAGGATACATTGACTTCAATCCACCCTCAGAATCGCAAATTGATAACGGACCTAAATTGTTCCACGTAGTACCCATCACTTGCGGAACAGGAAACTTCGCAAGTCTTGCCGAATCAGAACAATTTATTCGCCTCGGAACGGACGCCAACCCCAAAGGCGCCATCACGGCGATTGGAATGGCAACAGCCAGCACGCAAACAACTTTCAACAACACCATTCACGGCGGTATCTTTGAAGGAGTATTCGGACAAGGTATGCGCACGATGGGTGAAGCCCTCTTGCATGGAAAACTGTTTTTGCATCAGGTTTTTGGAGTATCTACGCCCTATAATGTAAGCAGATTCTCTAACTGGTGTAACCTCATGGGCGATCCCACGGTCGAAGTATTTGTAGGCATCCCGGATGCACTTACCATCACTACAGATACCAGCGTGCACGTCGGCGTGCCTTACACGGATGTTTTGATTACAAATCAGGATAACGAGGTCATTGAAGGCGCAGCAGTCACTCTTTCCATGGGAATGAATATCCTCGCTCGCGGTTATACCGACGAAGAAGGTCAGCTCGTTCTCAGTCTTCCTGCAAATCTCATCCCGGGCAACGCAGTGATGACGGTAAGCAAACACAATCACAAGCCCACTCAAATCAATATCGTAATCGATGGCTCAGGAACTCTTACCCCTGCAACCCTCATCGTTGATGACGGCGATGCAGACGGAACCAGCGGAAATAACAACGGCATTGCCACTGCAGGTGAAACCGTTGCACTCACTTTCGGAATCGTAAACACAGGGGACAACGTTATTCAGGGAATTAGCGGCACCGTAGTTTCGGAAAGCCCTTTTGTTGAAATCCTCAATCCCGAAATCAGCTACCCGGATGCTTACAGCCTGGAAGTTGTGGATAACACAGAGCCCATCCTCATCCAAATTGATCCCGCAACCCCGCCAAACAGCATGATTCGCATCCAACTTCTCCTCACCGATGATGATGACAACGAGTATGACATCTTTGAATTCATGCCCGTAGAAGCCGCAAATATCGTTTTTGATTCACTCACAGTAATGGGTAATCCCTACGGAACTGTCGATCCCGGCGAAGAGCGCGTGATCAGGGTAAATCTCCACAATCTCAGCGATGTCGGCGTTGAAAACGTGCAGGCACGCCTATATGCCGAAAATCATCTCCTCTCTGTAATAGATGGCGGTTTCGAGATCGGTGATATCCCCGAAGCGCTGGATAGTGAGCCTTCCATAGTAATGGCAGATTTCACAATCTGGCAACGCCCGCAAACCCTGCCCGGAATGGTAATGCCGCTAAGCATACGCCTCTTTAATGATGACGGTTTTGAGCAGATGGTATATTTCTCTCTCACAGTGGGCAACGTTACAGAAAGCGATCCCTTAGGTCCTTGCTCACACGGCTATGTGATCTATGATATGACGGATCTATCCTATCCTGAGTGTCCCGGTTATCACTGGATAGAGATCGCCACCCCTCAGGGCGGACAAGGAACAGCTCTTCCCATAGTGGATACTTACGCTTCTAATAACGAAGGTGACCAAGTTGGCGCACAATCCTTAGCCGTTGTGGATCTTCCTTTCCGCTTCCAATTCTATGGTAGAAGATACACCCAAATCACGGTTTGCTCAAATGGATTCATAGCCTTAGGAGTCTCCGAGAACGGTGAGTTTAGAAACTTCCGCCTTCCCGGACCCATGGGCCCCAATCCCATGATTGCTCCCTTCTGGGATGACCTTACAACACACGGCGGCGGCGGTATCTACACCTTCTACGATCGCGGACGCAAGCTATTTATAATACAGTGGAACAATATGAAAAACGGACATAACGGATCAAGTGAAGAAACCTTCCAAGTAATCCTTTATGACCCGGCTTTTTATGCCACAAGCTTAGGCGATGGACCCATCAAGTTCCAGTACAAAGTTTTCAATAACGTTGACCAAGAGGGAGGAAACTCAAAGCGTCATGGAAACTATGCCACAATCGGAATTAAAGACCACACGGGAACCCGCGGATTGGAATATACTTTTAACAATACCTATCCCACAGCCGCAGCTCCTCTGGGCAATGAAACCGCACTTTATATCACAAATATTCCCACTTACCATGAAGAGGCGAATATAGCAATTGCGGATACTTATATCACCGTGGAAGATGATATTGTTACCCCCGGTAAAGATGTGGAACTCGGCGTCTTGCTGGAAAACACCGGAAACATGAGCGTGGAAGATGTTCAAGCCACCCTCATTTCTACCGATCCCTTTGTGACAATTCACAACGCTACTTCTGAGTATCACCCCATGGATGTTGAGGGCAGTGCCATAAACCGTATCCCCTTCCATTTCACGGTTTCGGAAGCCTGTCCAAACGGTCATGTGATCAATTTTGATTTCCTGATCACCTCAGATTATCTTGAGTGGGAAAGAGAGCTCAGCATTCAGGTTGTTGCGCCCACACTTACCTTCCATTCTCAGATGATAGACGACTATGAAGGCAATTACGACGGCATTATAAACATTGGCGAAAGCATCAAATATGCGGTGAATATCCGCAACCAAAGCGATGCTATTGCTCGTGATGTCAGCGCCTTCCTCAGCACGGATGCTTATAATATAAACATCCTGAATCCCGAGATGACAGATATCACCATCATGCCAAATCGCGTTATGCAGCTGGTATTCGATCTCGAATTCACCGGTGATAGCGGCTCCGGCACCTTCTTGCCTCTAAATCTTACCTTGAACTACAATAACGGCGAAGTGCTTGAACTTCCGCTCACCATTCCCTATAACATTGAAGGAATACATGAGGATTTTGAACTCAGCGGCGGCGGATTTGTCGCTCAAAGCGGCTGGGTTTGGGGATCCCCGCAAGGAGTAAGCCCCTTTAGCGGTGAAAACCTGTGGGCAACGAGCCTTGAAGGTAATTATGATGATCTCATGCAATATCACCTCAACTCGCCCGAGTATTACCTCAAAGAAGATAGCCAGCTAAGCTTCATGCACTATTATGAGTTGGATAACGGCTATGACGGAGCGAACGTGAGTATTTCCACAGATAACGGAAATACCTGGGAATTGCTCACTCCCTTGGATGGATATGACAATCAAAGCATAGTCGGAATCGACAACCAGCCCGGCTGGACAGGGGAGAGCGGAACATGGATGAACGCAGCATTTGATCTTGCAGATTATGCAAATGAAAAAGTGATATTCGACTTCCGTCTCGGTTCAGACGAGAGCCACAGCGCTCGCGGTTGGTTCATCGATGATGTGATGGTCAGCAACGTTCACCAAAAGGCGGGATTCATCCAAGGCACCGTATATCTTAGCTCCTTGGTAAGCCCCGCAGAAGTGGAACTCTCTGCATCAAATAACTTTGCATGTCATCCGGATCAAAATGGCGCATTTAGAATATATATGCCCTATGGGACTCATTCGCTGACAGCTAGCCTTGATTTCCATCGTACCTCTACCTCGCACAACCTGGCTATAACCACCGATCAGCCTATTCTAAATAGAGACTTCACGCTCATCGATATGCCGCCGGTTTCAAATCTCGTCACCGAGCTTTCTGATGAGGATACCATATTGGATATGAGCTGGGATGCACCTGAGGGAGCCATACTTAACCCGCAAAACTATCGCGTATATCGTAAGTTTGACAGCGGCCCTTACGAGCTCGTTCAGGAATCCTTGAACATGGTTTATCATGAAGTTTATACAATCCCCGGAACTTATCTATATTATGTTGCGGTGATGTATGAAGGAATCGAAGGTGAGCCCACTATGGTGGATCCCAAAGAAATCAGCATTGAAGACAATATTAGCCCACTGCTCATCACGGCTTTGGATGCAAACTATCCCAACCCCTTCAATCCTGTTACTACCATAAACTTCTCCTTGGCGAAGCCCGGAAATGCTTCTATCAAGATATATAATACCAAAGGTCAGCTCGTGAAAAACCTGGTCTCCGGTGAATTTAATGCAGGACATCATAATGCAATCTGGAACGGACGTGATAATAAAAACAAACCCGTAGCATCGGGAATGTACTTCTATCGCATGGAAACAAAGGACTATAAGAAGACCCGCAAGATGCTGCTGATGAAATAAATAGAATATAAAGCAAACATAATGGGAGCTACTTCGGTGGCTCCCTTTCTTATTGTTTCAGATTATCCCCGGTCGTTTGCATTGGCGGTTCATCTGAGCGGCCCGATTTGGGCAGGCAACATCTTGTTGCCTGAGAAAGCAAAGCTTTCTACCTTTTGGTAAGAGAACACCTCCTTTGTTACGAACAAATGCAGTCCAACTAAGCGGCCGGTGTGGCAACGCCCCCGTTGCCACGAGCGTCATCATTCTTTCTCTCGAAAACAACCCACCGCTTCCCCATAGGATCCCGCCTATCTTCCGCCTATGATATGCTCATGCCCATGACCATATCATGACCACATCATCACCGGAACCCAATAGGGAAGAGGTGGACTTAGCTCGCCTAAGGCAATGGAAAGAGGAACTTGCAACCTTCGCAGTGCACATGAAGGTCTTACGCCCGTATATAGCGTGGATGATGAGACGGATCCGAATGAGTGGAGCTATGATGGAATGGAAAATAAGCTCGTCTGTGATTGGGATGCAGATGGATATCGTTTGCCCACCGAAGCGGAATGGGAATATGCGGCAAGAGGAGCAACTAACGATCCTGATTATCTTTATAGCGGCTCGAACGATCTAAATGAAGTGGGCTGGTTTGACGGAAATAACACGACAGACGGGACGAAGCCCGTGGGCACAAAGCTTCCAAACGGGCTTGGTATCTATGACATGAGCGGAAATGTTTGGGAATGGTGTTGGGACTTTCCCGGTAGCTATGATTATACACCCCAGGTAGATCCAACCGGCGCCGAGGGCAGCGGATATCGCGTCTTACGCGGCGGACACTGGAACAATTATGCTTCTGATTGCACGGTTTCATTCCGTCATTCATACTATGATTTTACTGAATGTTATAGCTATGGCATGCGGGTTTGCAGGTCTATAAGATGATATCTGATATATAAATAGTGCTTGTGTGGGGCAGAGCTTGTGAGCTTTTGCACAGCTTTACACTATACAAGGGGTTTTTCAGCTCAGGAAAGCCCCTTATTTTACCTTCTCAGAGGCAAAAATTAAGTATTCAACGATAAATATAAATAAAAGTTTAAAACTCACCGGAAGCTGTATTGCATCTATGATTGAAGGGTTTATGCATGGCATGAAAATCAAATAAGTTAAAAAACCATTTGACAGAATAGACACTTTAGATTTCTTTGATAGAACATGAAAAAAGTGCCTTAGAGCACCGAAGCACAAGTCCCGGATTTTGCAGTGGACTTATAGATCTT
>DUNQ01000004.1 GCA_012839325.1 Candidatus Cloacimonadota bacterium | reverse complement strand
CTATCTCTTCTTCATCAATTGCGGGAGGCTCTTGATAAGGTTCATGAATTGGAGTTTCCGGCTCATAGGCGGGCTCAGGGGCTTCCTCAATCTCCGGCTCGGTATCCTCTTCAAGATCAGGCTCAGACGGAGCTTCCTCAGCTTCAACAGGCAAAATCTCTTCCTCCTCAGGCTCCTGCGTTTCTTCCACCACCGGCAATGCTTCCACTTCCTCCGGCTCCTTAAAAGGCACGATGTCCCAATCAAAATCAATGGATTCCATCTTGAGCAACTCCAAAAGTGCGAGATTGCTCTCCACCCTATCTTCAGGATCGTTCTTGAGACAAGCCAGCAAAACGGAATAAAGCCAATCGGGAACCTTATCGCTATCCGGCAAAATCACGCCGCGCGTAAGGCTTTGACCCTTATTCTCTTCCGGCGAGCTGAAGCTATCCAAACGCCAAGGCAAGTGTCCACAAAGCGCCTGATATAATATCACCGCCCAAGAATATATATCTGAATTAGCTTTAATTATCGAACCATTATAGGTTTCCGGCGCTACATACAGGAGCGGGAAGTGATAGCGCGGATTCCCCTCGGAATGACGCCAAGCCTCGCGTTCTTTGCCGAATCCAATGAGGTAAAGCTTTCCCGCTTCATCGATTATGATGTTATAGGGATTCAGATTTGAATGATGATAGCCCTGCTCTTCCGCATAAATCAATGCATGCAGGATATCACGCGCCCAGATGAGGCTCTGCTCAAGCTTTGCCTTGCCATCATTTTGCAGGAGATATTCAGCCAAAGACATACCGGAAATATATTCGGACACGAAGGCAGGAGTAGATTCCTCGCCCAAAAAGCTAAAGCCTTTTCTCATCGCAGGATGATTGAGCTTAATTGCCGCTTCTGCCTCACTTTTCAAGCTTTTAGCTAAGATATTATCTGCACTCGTTTCGGCAGCAAGGGTCTTGATGAGAACCAGCTCGTCATCACTGCGCCTTTTGGCTTTATAGATCACAAAACGCTGTGATTGATTGATTACTTTTTCGGTGACAAAACTATTTACGTTCATGGTTTACTGCGCCAAATGTATGGTCTTACCGCGCTTCATTACGCGCAGAATGTGCGAAGAGCCCAGGTGATAAGGAATGAAATTCAAGCTCGGCATATCCCAGATGATCAGATCGGCGAGCTTACCTGCTTCCAAGGAGCCAACGCTATCTTCCATCCCCAAAGCGCAGGCAGCGTTAATCGTTGCAGCGCAAAGAGATTCAACCGGCGAAAGTCCCATCTGCAAAGAGGCGATGCTCATCGTGAGCGGCATGCTATCGCAATTACAGCTTCCGGGATTATAGTCCGTGGCAATCGCGACGGGCAGACCTTCTTCTATCATCTTGCGTCCACGCGCATAAGTCTTTGATCTCAGTGAAAATAGAGTTGCAGGCAAGAGAACGGGAATCACGCCCGCTTCCTTCATAGCCTTGATGCCTTCATCCGAAGCCGCGCCAAGATGATCTGCCGAGATGCAGCCCATTTCTGCGGCAAGTTCCGCACCACCGATGCTTTCTATCTCATCAGCGTGCATCTTGAGCTGCAAGCCTGCCTCTTTTGCGGCACTGAGTATTCTACGCGATTCTTCTATGCTATAAACGTGAGCTTCTGTGAAAATATCGCAGAACTTAGCTATGCCTTGCTCCATCACCGCGGGGATCATTTCCTCTATCAAAATCTTGATGAAAGCCTCGTGATCGTCCTTATATTCAGCCGGGTATTCATGCGCGCCCATGAAAGTGGGAATTATGTCTATAGGCATGATATCGTCCAGCTTTTGAATGGCTCTGAGCTGTTTCAGTTCGCTCTCTGTGGTAAGTCCATAACCGCTTTTCGCTTCGAGGGTTGTGGTTCCCAGCGCAATCATCTTTTCTATGCGCGGAATGCTTAGCTCCACCAATTCCTCTTCGCTTGCAGCCAAAACCGAGGCTATGCTGCTGCGTATCCCACCACCTGCAAGAGCTATATCAACATAGCTTTTACCTTCCAAGCGCATGGCAAATTCATCCTCGCGAGTATGCACGAAAACGGGGTGGCTGTGGCTATCCACAAATCCGGGCGTGATGATCTTGCCGCTTGCATCTATCATCATATCCCAGCTATATTTATCTTCTATTACTTTGGAATCTGCTATCTCAATTATCTTTCCATCTTTGATGGCGATGCCTGCATTTTTGATTATTCCGGCATCACTCATTTCTTTGCCATATTTGGCTTTACCGCCGCTACTCACCGTAGCGATTTCTCTTGCATTAATTATCACTGTATCTACTTTCATTTTCACTCTCCTTTATAAGAGTTCAATCTATTTGATGAAGCGCTTTTCAGTCAAGTAATTTGACCGATTTTTTGTTTGCATTATTATTAAAGCCTCTTTTATGCTGGACAGATGCGGCTTTCGGGGCATGCTTCCCTATTGGATATTGGTGATGATATGGTCATGATACGCTCATCGCCATGACCACATCATGACCACATCTATAGCAGAAATGTATAAGAAAGCGATGATGGAGCATGGATGAAAGCTATTCAGGATAGTGAGTTAAACGGCGGGCTTCCAGGAATTATGCACAAAGAGCGAAAAGCGCAGCAAGAAAAGCGGGGAAAGCACTTGACAAATATAAGCCGCTAATATATCCTGCAAGTCAGATTCAACCCAAAAAATAATTCAAGGATGAGGATGTGGACGGAATCGAATCCAAGGCATTAGCCGTTAATCTTCAGGCTACACAAGTAGGCGAAATCGAACTGGATGAGCCTGCTAAGTGGCTGCTTTCGCTTTCAAAGGACTTCTTTGGTGTAAACCAGCGTTTGCGTAATTTTTTGGATGAATTATATCACCCCTTCGTAAATATCGGCGTCGCGCTCAAGCTCATGAGAACCAGTATTCTCGGCGATCTATGGTGGTTTTGCTCGAGAGAAGAGCCCGCTAAAGTCCTCTCCGTTTTACTTCATCTTTATAGAAAAGCCGAAAATCTTGCTAAGACGGAAGAAGTGCGTAAAGGCCTATTTCAAGACTATATGGAGTTTGCGCTCACCCTTTGCGAACAAGATGGAATTTTGATCTGCGATTCCATAGTCTCCTTCCTGCAAGAGCTGATTGAAGAAAATATGCAGCAATTCATTCGCCTCAGCAGCACCTCTCGCAAGCTTTTGATAGAGCTTGCAAAGCGTTGTGAACAGCCGCAGAGATGCCTTGAATTGCTTAAAACTGTATTGGCTGAAAACCTACGCTATTGGCAAGAAAGCACCGATATCGGCGCGTGGCTTGAAGCCTTGCAAAACCCTGATGAAGAGATGGATACCTCATCGGTTCCCACTCCCGGATTTTATGACTTTTGGCTTCAGACCATCAAGGAAGCCGAGGATGTCTCTCAGCTCAAAATAGTTCCCGCATTCACCGAGATCGCTACTCTGCATAGAGATTTTATCCGAGAATTTAAGACGCTGAGCCATCGCATCCAATATATCATCCACCTCTTAGGCTTGCCCGCCATGCAAAACCTTATCGAGCATCTACTTTGGGACTTAAACCATCAACTGGCATCGCTTTATAAAGAGTTGAGCGTTGAAGAAGTGCATGAGATGATCGACAACGTTTTTGATCTGCTCAAAAAGCTCAGTGTTACGCATATCGGCATAGTGCTGGATTGCGTGCTTACCATCAGCAAGTCTGTGCTAAATGGCAGCCATATCATACTCAAAAGGCACATCTTAGAGAAGGTGATAGATCTTGGTTTCACTCCTCCCGGCGAGATCAAGATATCCGGGGATTGGCAATTGGATGTAGATAAAAATCATGTTAAGCATCTGCGCGTTTTGCTTGAGCTCATCGCTATCAATCCCATACAAAATAAAGAGTTATTAGCCTTCACGGTCATCAATATACGCAAACATGGTATTTTCATCTCGGATACAGACCTCTTTCAAAAAGATGTTTCTGCATTCCTAAACGCGAATCTGAAAGATATCTTTGTGCAGAGTAAGCAGCTTCTCAGGCAATTCCCGGTCTTCTTTAGCGAGATCGGTGCCGAGGGTGAGATCCGCGATGCCAGCACGGAGATGGACGAGCTTTTCTTCCGTAACGATAGGCTTATACACTTCTTGCGCAAGCAGATACACACCGAGAGCAATAATACTCAGATCACGTTGATCGAGGAAATTCTGAGCTATTGGGTGAGCCAAAATCCCGCTCCGCTAAAAGATATGGTGCCGGAAGATGTGTGGATTTTCCTGCAAAATGAAAATAAGGATACGATTGAGCAAGGGCGTATTACGCGTGAGTTCCTAAAAGAAAGTGATCTCAGCGAAAGTGAGTTTTTGGCGCTATCTTGGCAGAGAGTGGAAGTGCTCTTTCGCAATCTTGAAGAAAATAGCTATACTAAGCGGCTTAAACTCATATCATACTGCCACTTCCTGCTCAAAGATAAATATAATCTTGATCCTTATGACATTGTTCGCTTCCTCAGTCGATACACCTTTTTTAATACTAAGGAACAGCTGAGACTCAGGAGCAGCCTGAATCGCAAGGACTATGATTCCTCCATTCGCCAGATGCTGGGATATATTGGCAGGCTGAATACTTTGATCCTCGATCCGCGACCTTCAAGTGCTTGGGAGAACATCTATTATAAGCGTCATATTGCGGCAGGAATCCCCTCCATGTACGGCATGTATCGCGAGGCGAAGCTTGAAGCAATGGGCATGGTCTTCCGTTTGGAAAATGTGATCCGCCGTCTCTTTGCCAGCAATATCAGACAGCTGAACCTAAACTATATGAATGGTAAGACCTTAAGGCGCATCAATCGCATCCTTGAGCTCTATGAAATCGCGCTCAAACAGGAGATGATAATCAGTGATTCATTTAGCTCCTCGCTTGCCATGCTTACCTCTTTTCAGAATATTACAAACCTCTCTTTGGCGCAATATATAGACGTCTTCAACCTGCTGAAAGATAGCGTTAATGAAATCATAAATGAATACTATTACAGGTTTTATGACAGACAATTAGGCGAGCTCAGCGAATATCGCAATTGTGAGGATGATAGTTGCCTCAGAGATAAGGAAATCTTTGCGGAAGAGTTTTATCGTGAGATGCTTGCCGGCTCGTTTTTGGTGCAAGGCTTGGACGGCTTTATCGCGCGTATCTTGCAATCCCTGAATGAGATGCGTGTGCTCTTTGATAAGGAAGATATAGTGAAAGTAATTTCCTACGATCCTGATAAGCTTTTCTTTCATCTCTATTCACGAAATTCGCGCATTGAGAATCAGGTACTTCTGGGCTCCAAAGCTCTCTTCCTCAAGCGTTTGTATCAATATGAATTCCCTATCCCGCCCGGCTTTGTGATCACCACACATCTTTTTAGTAATCGCGATATAATCAATGCGCATCCGGATATCTCGGCAGAGTTTTATGAACTGCTTTGGAAGAATTTGAACAAGCTGGAACGCTATACGGGGCTTGGCTTTGGAGATATTGACAATCCTCTTCTTTTCTCGGTTCGCTCAGGCGCTCCGATCAGCCTTCCCGGTGCAATGGATACCTTCCTGAATATTGGGCTTAATGACGAAATCACCGAAAAGCTTTCGCAACGTCCGAATTATGGTTGGACGGCGTGGGATTGCTATCGTCGCCTGCTTCAAAGCTGGGGCATGGCTTACGGCATCTCACGTGATGAATTTGATGGCGTAATGATCGATTATAAAAAGCGTTATGATGTGACGCTTAAAACTCAATTCACACCGCAGCAGATGCGCCTCATGGTGGATAGTTATAAGGAAGTGCTTGCGCGTTATAACGTTACGCTTGAGCAAGATCCGCGTTCACAGCTGGTCTTGGCGATATCACACGTGCTTGACAGCTGGGATATGGAGCGCGCGCGGCTCTATCGCGAGAAACTACACATCGCAAATGAATGGGGCACCGCCGTGATCATCCAAAAGATGGTCTTGGGCAATCTCTCGCATGATGGCGGAACGGGGGTGCTATTTACTTATGCGGATTGGAGTAAGGAGCCGGGAATCTTGCTTAATGGAGACTTCACGCTTTGCTCACAGGGTGAAGACGTGGTTGCCGGACTCGTGCACACCATGCCCATTTCGGAGGCGGAGCGCATTCATCGCGGCTTGGATACCTCGCTGGAAAAAGACTTTCCGCTGGTCTATCGCAGGCTACTACTCTATGCAAGACAGCTGATTCAAGACAAAAACTACCCGCATCAGGAAATTGAATTTACCTTTGAAGGCAGCAATGAAAGCGATCTTTACATTCTGCAAACGCGGAATCAGATCATACATAAAAGCCCGGAATATAAGGTTTTGGGCAAGATGGATAAGCCGCCCGTCGTGCTCGGAAGCGGAATCGGTATCGGTAAGGGCGTGGTAAATGGCATCATTGTCGTAAATGCATCTGATATAGAGAAATATAAAGCTTTGGGCGAGCCCTTGATCTTAGTGCGCCCGGATACTGTTCCCGATGATATGGCATTGCTTTTTGAAAGTCAGGGACTGCTAACCTCTCGCGGGGGCGTCACTTCGCATGCAGCGGTGACAGCAACGCGTTTGGGACTTATCGGAATCGTGAATTGTCGCGAATTGGTTGTGGATGAAGAAAAGTCCACACTGAAGATCGGGCAAGTGCATCTAAAGGCAGGAGATAAGATCGCTCTGGACTCCACGGGCGGGTTGATCTATCAGGGTCATTATCCGCTGGTCAGCGTCCAAAGCCTCGTTTAAGAATTTAACTCATAAAAAAAAGAATATAAGGAGAACAAAAGAATGGACATGAGCTTGAGAAACAAAAACTTACTGGGGATCAACAGCCTCGGTAGGATTGGTAAACTGTTGCTCTGGAACCAAGTGCACCTCAGACATTTTGAGGGGATTGTTGTTAACCAAGGTCGTGAAGTTGGGAAAAAGCTGGACGACCTCATTCAAACTATCGAAACGGACAGCACTTATGGCTCGATTCACAAATTCCTCTACGGCATGGTCGGCAAAAAGGCTGAGATAAAGATTTTGGACGCTGAAAAGCAGATCATCGAAATCGAAGGAATGCCGATCAAGATACTCAAAACTGCGCGTAGCCCCAAGGATATCAACTGGTTGAACGAGGGTGTGAAGATCGTTGCAGATTGCACAGGAAGATTTTTGGATCCCACACAAACCTCGGATACCGGCCCCTGCATAAGAGGCCATCTGGATGCCGGCGCGATCAAAGTCATCGCCAGCGCTCCTTTCAAAATCAAAGGCGCAGCAAAAACTCCGGACGATGCAACTACTATGATTTATGGCATCAACCACCTCGATTATAGCCCGGATGAGCATCATATCATCTCGGCTGCATCTTGCACCACCACCGGCTTGGCACACATGATCAAACCGCTTTTGGAAAATGATCTTACCTCTAAGATCCTCACTGCTTCCATGAGCACAATCCATGCCGCCACAAATACGCAGTCCATCTTGGATAACGTTCCCAAAACCGGCACGGGAGATTTGAGGAAAAATCGCAGCTTGCTGAATAACATCATCCTCTCCACAACCGGTGCTACTAAGGCGCTTGAGCTGGTCATGCCTGAGATCAAACGCTTTGGCTTCATGGCAGATAGCGTGCGCATCCCTACAAATACCGTCTCGCTGATCGCGCTCAACGTGAGCTTTTCTACCGAGCTGGACGATCTGGGCGAACCGGTGCTCAATCACAAGGTGATCAACGACATCTATAAGGCTGCATCTGAAGGAAGTCAAAAGGATTTGCTGGTCTATACAGAAAGACAAAATGTCTCTGCAGACCTCATCGGAAGCCGTGCAGCTATCACCATCGAAGCGCATGAAACGCATACCCGCACGGGAATTATCGAACTGGATTCTGCAATGCTCGCACAGCATGGAATCAAGACTGATAAGGAATTAGCCGTGCCGATCACGAATGCAAAGATCTGTGGCTGGTATGATAACGAGCTGGGCTCTTATGTATATAGCCTCTCGAAACTCATCAAATATATCGCAGATAAGAGCATATAATATAATCACTTATAATGCCCCGTCAATTATCATTCGGCGGGGCTTTTTCTTTTTTAAGATATGAGTAAAAAGCCGGATATTTCGCTGATCTTTTCTAAGCGGAAAAGTATTGGTATCAGAGCGTTGGATGGAAGCTCTTTGCAGGTGCGTGCGCCTATCGGGACCTCTCATCAGTATATTGAGGATTTGATTGAGAAGAATATGGTTCGCATAAAGAAGATGCTTGAACATGCCGGCAAAAAGACAAGTGGAGCACTGTATTTGGAGGGGGAAGAGTTTCCCTATCAAGGGGATAGGATTAGTATCCACTATCGCGATCTCGGGGAAGCATCGTGGAGATTTGAGCATGAAGATCGCAAGCTTTTTATCAATATCGAGCTTAAAGATTATGCTGATCAGGTCTTGAAAGACTTTTATACAGAAAGAGCGAAGGCATTGCACAATCGTTGTTTACGTCTGGCAAAAGAGCATGGATTTCCTGTCTCAAAGATATCGCTGAGGTGGAATAAAAGTAGGTGGGGATCTTGTTCATCGCGTGGGGCTATCTCGCTTTCAAATGCGCTCATCATGGCTCCGGCTGAGATTCAGGATTATATTATCTTGCATGAACTTTGTCATCTAAGGCATCCAAATCATTCGGCGGACTTTTATGATGAATTGGCTAAGTATGACCCGCAGCATCTTGTTCATAGAAAATGGCTTAGGGATAATGCTCATGAGTTGAGGGCGAAACCACTTATCAGGGACTGAACAGTAGGGTGTTTTATCCTTATTTTCGCATCAAGTTTACATAACATTTTCTGACTCTAAAGAATCTTCAACTTTTATTCATCAGTGGAACATATTGGTGCTCTTGGTGTTAAGTGTCATTTGAAAAACTGACTATTTTCAAGATGAAAAATAAATCGCGTTTTTGGTCATAATTTTCACTTTTGGGCTCCTATATAAAAGTAGAGGGTGCCGTTCACCAATCAAATACGGTGGTGTGAATGGAGAGAACCCTATAGTTCTTTTATAAGTGTATAGTCGTGTAAAATTGTGAAAAATTAAGGCTTAGTGTTAGTGTAGAAGCCACGGGGCGAAGCTGTATCTATTCAAGTTTCGCCCTGTGTGGATGGTGGCTTCAGGCTTTTGCTTGTCTTTTGGGCTCGATATATTCGTCGTGATGCTGATAGCGCCAGCTGAGGAATACTCGATCCAAGATCGCCACTATCCCAAATAGAGCCATGGAAAGCGCGATGATAACGCCGATCACGGCAAAGACATGAGCGGTCTGAAAAGATTTCGTTGCACGCGTCATGTAGATGCCCAGTCCGGCTGATCCACCTAACCATTCTCCTATCACTGCGCCCATCACGCTGTAGGTAGCGGCAAGCTTTAGCCCTGTGAAAAAGCCCGGTAAACTGGCGGGTAATTTGAGGTATCTGAAGCATTTATAGTTAGATGCGCCCAATGCTTTCATCAGTCGGATCTGATCAATCTGAACCTGTTGAAAGCCCTCAAAAAGCCCTAAGGTAATCGGGAAAAAGCAGACTAAGATCACCGTGAATATCTTTGATGAGATGCCATAGCCGAACCAGATTATCAAGATCGGTGCGATCGCGATGATGGGAACAGTCTGGGAAACAATCAGATAGGGATAGACTATCTCTTTGAAGATCTTGGAGAAGTCCATCAGAATTGCGCATAGCGAGCCTATCACGATGCTGATGAGAAGTCCGCTGATCGCCGCTAATAGTGTGGGCTTGAGGTGTTGCCAGATCAGTGCGTGTTGTTCGGTGAAAACCCTGACTACATCCAGCGGGGCAGGAACTATCCAAAAGGCGATCAATGCTCTTGAACTGATCCATTGCCAAAGCGCCAAGAGTACTATCAAAAGCCCCAAAGGGAGCAGAGTCTTTCTCACATTTCCCCTACTATCCTGATCTCGGTCTCAAGCATCACGCCGTAGCGCTCTTTCACAGTGTTTTGAACATAGCGGATGAGTTCCAAGACCTCTGCAGCTGTGGCGTTGCCGTGATTCACGATGAAGCCGCAATGCTTGTCTGAGACCGCTGCATCGCCAATCCTGTAGCCTCTTAGGCCACAATCGTCCACGAGCTTGCCGGCGAAGTAGCCTTCAGGTCTCTTGAAGGTGGAGCCCGCGCTGGGCATGTCCATGGGCTGCTTATCGTTACGCTGATCGTGCAGGTCTTGCATTCTCATTAGTATGGCTTCGGGTTCGTCATATTTTAGCTCAAAAACCGAGCTTAGGTGGATTAAGCCGAGGCTTTGCAGCGCGCTGTTACGATATCTGAATTCGTGCTGTTCTTTGCGGAAGTGTATGATGGGATTGGATGAGGTCAGCGAGTCTATCTCAGGCTTCAGGCATTTGCTGCAATAGAGCACGTCCTTGATCTCACCGCCGTAAGCGCCGGCGTTCATGAAGACTGCACCGCCTACCGAGCCGGGGATCCCGCAGGCAAATTCGAGTCCCGCAAGCCCTTGTTCTTGGGCAAAGTCGCAGAGCTCTTTGAGCGTCACTCCGGCAAAGGCTGAGATGAAGTTCTCATCCCGCGTGAGCTTGTGATAGTTCTCCATGCCGATGATGAGTCCGCGCATGCCTTTGTCAGAGATGAGCAGGTTTGTTCCCTTGCCGAGGATGAACCACGGGGTATTGCTATTCAGCGCCCAAAGTAGGAGGTCTATGAGTTCTCGCTGGCTTTTGGGCTTTGCAAGTGCGTCTGCAGGGCCGCCAATCTGGAAGCTGCTGTAGGGCGCAAGCGGCTCATCAAAGAGGAGTCTGCCGCTTTCATACATTTCGGGGAAAGCTTGTTTCAGTGTTTTCATATCTTGCTAAAAAACCTCGATATTTCGTTTTGCATCTCAAGTTCGTTCTTGAGTTGGACGTGTTTGCCGGGTAAGATCTCCATGAAATATTGTCCGTATTTCTTGCGGCTTACTCGGCTGTCCATGATGAGGACTATGCCTCTATCGCTTTTGCTGCGTATGAGTCTGCCAAAGCCTTGCCTTAGTCTAAGCAATGCATTGGGCAGCATATAGTGCATAAAAGAGTCTTTGTTCTCGCGTTGGAGCTTGTCTAAATATGCTTCAACTAAAGGCTCGGAGGGAACCTGGAAGGGGATCTTGTAAAGAATGAGCAGCGAGAGGGATTCGCCCTGCACGTCTACGCCTTCCCAAAAGGAGGATGTGCCCAGCAGTGCCGCGTTCTTTGCTTTCTTGAATTCCTCTAAGATACTTGTTCTGCTGCCGCCCTTGCCTTGTGCAAATAGTGGACGTTGAGCGTGGAAAAAGTCGTCCGAAAGCTCGTCGTATGCCGCGTCCAGGTCTCTATATGCAGTAAAAAGCACCATGGTGCCTACATCAGCGGTGTTGAGCACGCTTTTCAGGCATGATAAAGCTTGGTTTTGGAAGTATTTATCCTTGGGTTCTGGCAGAAAGCTCGTCACCAAAAGGCGGGATTGAGTGTCGTAATCAAAAGGTGAATCCACGATGCGGGTGACCACGCCCCCTTCTTCCACTAATGAAAGCCCGGATTGATCCATGAAATAGCGGAACCTGCCTCTCAGCGCAAGAGTCGCAGATGTAAAGATTATGGACGGCACTTTCTTGTAAAGAAGGTCATTTAAGAAGGTATTGACCTCGATGGGTGCATAGTTCAGGTATGATGGCGGCACGTTTTTATCCGAGCGGATGCCGTTCTCAATCCATAGCGCATAGTTGTCGAAATCTGCATTGACAATAGAGAGCAAGATGCCTTCTATCTCCGAGAGTCTCATATAGATAGCGCTGATGCTTTCCTGCAATTGGTCAAAACCTTTGACTTGTTTGGGCTCCAATGTGCTGAGTATGTTTTCCAGTGCTTTGACCGCTTTGAGCAGCTCCTTGAAGTCCATATTAAAAGATTGTATCTGCTGAAAGAGCTTTTCTGCTTCGCTTACCGATTTGATCCTCAGTTTGTTGTATGAATCAGCCGCACTGCACATGAGCGCTGCGTGGTTGAAGAAGTCCAACGCCGGGGTTCTACACTTCTGTGTAAGCTCTGCAATCCTTTGTATTTGCGAGATGCATTGTCCTTTCTTCTCTTCGGTGAGCACACTGCTTTTGATGGAGGATTCAAAGCTGCCTAACAATGTACCTCTTGAGCGCTTCGAGCTGCCGGCTAATTGATTGAATAGCACCGCAATATCTATATATGAGATGCTTGCTCCCAGATGCGTTGATGCAGCAGACATGAGGTTGTGCGCTTCATCGATGATGAGGTAGTCATACTCGCCGAGGGTGGAGTTCTCCATCTTCATATCTGCCAAGAGCAAGGCATGGTTTGCTACGATCACGGAGGCGTTCTCGCTTTCTTTGCGCAGACGCATCACATAACACTCGCGGTAATGCGGGCATTTTCTATTTGAACATAGGTATCTATCAGAACAGATCTTGCGCCAGGTGACGCTGAATCTACGACGATCAAAGGATGAGTTCTCCGAGATGTCGCCTGTCTGGGTTTGAGACTTCCACACAAAGAGATAAAGTAAAGCCTGTGCATCCCAGCGATTGAGTTCCTTTTGCGCCAAGAGTTCCTGCCAGCGTCTTTCGCAGATGTAGTTCTCTCTGCCCTTGATTAGCACGGCCTTAAAGGGCAGTGGCAACATCTCTCTTAGCTGGGGCAAGTCTTTATAAAAGAGCTGCTCCTGCAGGTTCTTGGTATTTGTTGAAACCACAACGCGTGATTTACCCCTATTGGAGAAGTTCAAGGCAGGCACGAGATAAGCAAAAGACTTACCTATCCCCGTTCCGGCTTCGATAGCGAGGTGTCTGCTGCGATTGAGGGCATCATAGACCTCTTCAGCCATCTGCAATTGCCCTTCGCGATATTCAAAGTTTGGGAACTTCTGACTAAAGAGTCCATCGCTTGAAAACACATCCTGAATGCTCACATCGGGTGCGGCAGGCATGCTGTTTTCAATAATATTAAAGAAAGGACTCTTGATCTTCTTAGGCGCAGCAAAGGTGAGAGCAGTGCCTTTCTGATATTCGAGAATGGTTCTAAAGAAAAGACTGTCAATAGATTGTGAGATGACTCCAAAGCTATTTAACCTGCCATTGGTGATCATACTAAAGTTTTGCGAGATGTATTGCATCATCAACACAAAGAGCTCCGCAGTCGCTTTGGCATCGGCATCTGCTCTATGCGCATCTTCTAAGGGGATATTGAAATGACTCACCAAAGTGCCGAGTTTGTGATTGCTTATAAAGGGTAAGTAGATACGCGAAATATCGAGAGTGTCTATTAGCGCGTTTGACATGGGGAATTGCCCCGCCATCTCGAGGTTGAAATTGATGAAGCCTAAGTCGAACTTAACATTGTGTCCAACGATGGCATCGCTGCCTACAAACTGACGAAACCGGGGTAAGATCTCCTTGATGAAAGGCGCATCCTTGAGCATATCAGCAGTGATATTGGTAAGCTGCTGAACGAACTTAGGCAGCGAATTAACAGGCCTCACGAAGCTCTGGAAGCGCTCTGTTTCTACGCCCTTTACATATCTTATCGCCGCGAGCTCTATGATCTCATCTTTTCTTTCGTTCAGCCCCGTTGTTTCTATATCTACCGCTACAAAATTCAATACTTTACTAATGCTCATCATTCATCTCGATTAAGGTTATATCTTTGCAATTTCTTGATCAGCCCTTGCCTGGAAAGCCCCAAGTCCTTAGCGGCCTGAGTTTGATTCCAATCGTTTTTCTCCAGGCTTGCGGCTATCATCTTGCGTTCCAATTCCTCCACGGCTTCTTTGAGGTTCTTTTTTGAGCTGAGCAGATCAATCGTTCGGCTCTGATCCATGTGTTTATAGACCTCTTCGGAGAAGTCTGCCGGCGCGATGAAGGTGTTGTCCTCAACGAGAGTAACAGCACGTTCTACTTCGTTTTCCAGCTGACGGACGTTGCCCGGGAACTCATAGTTTTCAAGCATCTTCATGGCCTCTGATGTGAAGCCTAAGACATTCTTTTCCATGCGCTTATTATACTTATCCAAGAAATGAATTGCCAAAAGAGGGACGTCGCCCGGACGGTTTCTGAGCGGCGGAACATGGATTCTTATCACATTGAGGCGATAGTAGAGATCCAAGCGGAATTCACCGCTTTGCACCTTATCTAAAAGCGAGATGTTTGTCGCGCATACAACGCGGACATTGACCTTCTCTGTTTTGGTGGCACCCACTCGCTTGATCTCGCCTTCCTGCAAGACACGCAATAGTTTAGCTTGAGTGGATTGACTAATATCTGCAATCTCATCAAGGAAGAACGTGCCTCCATCGGCAACCTCGAAGAGTCCTTTCTTATCATAAGCTGCGCCGGTGAAAGAGCCTTTCACGTGACCAAACAATTCGCTTTCCAAGAGCGACTCCGGTAATGCACCGCAATATTGTGCGATATACGCCTTATTTGCCCTATTGCTGCTATAATGCAGGGCACGGGCAATGAGTTCCTTACCTGTTCCACTCTCGCCTTCCAAAAGCACTGTAGTGGGTGTATCCTTCACCTTTTCCACTATCTCAAAGATCTTCATCATCTCTTGGCTTTTGCCGATGATGTTTGCATAGATATTGTCTTCAAGCAGCTGCTCGCGGATCGTGGCATGAGTTTTTTCCAGATTTGCGCTGCGAATGTTTTCAATGATTACAATCACCTGATTTGCAAGTGCATTGAGCAGGTTTATGATACGCTCGCTAAAGTAGTTAGACCCTCTGCTACAATAGAGCATAACCACACCCAGACAGCTCTGACGAATGGACAGCGGCAGGAAGAGTATGTTATTGTATTTTACAGACATTTGCGGCTGTTTGAGGTTCTTGACCTCGTTTTCTTGGCATGTTTCGCTGCAAAGCTTGATAATGGTCTCAAATGCCTCGTCTTCCGGCGAGAAATTATCATAGAACTTATACTCCCAAGCCTCGGGATTACCGGGACTTCCGCCCAGGCAAAGCATGCCGCCACCTGCCTCTGAGATATCTATGAGACTACTGAGCGCTTGCTCGATGATGATATCCAAGTCGGTGATTTCATTGAGCTTTTGCGTGATCTCATAGAACTGATTGAGGAGGTTTTCTTCAAACTCCACTTCTTTGAGTTCCTCGGAATATTCTCGCATCACCTTTTGTAGCAGTATATCATTTTGTTCCAATATCTTAATAGAGCCAAAGCGCTGTATTATCTTCTTGTTATTCTTGAGGATTTGCAGCGCTTTTTCCCATTCTTGGAGATCTAACAACACTCCTGCCAATTCATAATTTGCAAGGGACAATTCATATTGATTTTTGGAGGAAAGGAAATACTTGATCGCATCGTTAAAGTACTGTTTTGCAAGCTCTAAGTTCTTTCTTTCCAAGAGACCGAGGTAGAAATAGGACTTCCCTATCTCCAGATCATTGCGCAACTCTCGCGCCAAAGAAAGCGCCTCATTTGCATAATAATCAGCACTTTCTTGATTGTGCGTCATTATAAAATAGTATGCCTGATGCTGATATCCTTCGATGATCTTATCCCGTGCACCGAGATTCTTGAAAAAGTCAAGGCTCTCAACGAGATAGCGATATGCATCCTTAAACTTATGTAGCCTTGTTAATACCGAACCGAGATTACCATAGAGCTCGGCTTTGATAAAGTCATCACTGACTTCCGGCAAGAGCTCCAAACCCTTGAAATACAAATCATAAGCAAGATTCAATTCACCACTTTTCTCATATATCTCCCCAAGATTGTTAAATGAGCGCAAAAGCCCCTCACCAAAGCTATTTTCTTCGGAGAGCTTGATTGCCTTTTCATAATATTCGATAGAGCCTTCCCAATCCCCCTGCTTGAATCTGAGCGCGCCCAGATTGTTATGCGAAGCAACAGTATTACGGAAGAAGTTGAACTCAATCGCGATTTCCATGGACTTTTTGAGCGCCTCTTCCGCGCGTTCAAAATCCCCGTGATCCATCATCGTAACACCTATATTATTATAGATATTAGTGATGTTATATGGCTCTGCCAAAAGCCTTTGGATTTTCAGCGCTTCTTCGAGATAATACAGCGACCTGTGCGCATCCCCTTTATCATCCATCAAACCACCCAAGTTATTATAACACACGCTGATACCATTGAGGCTATAATTCTTTTTCTCCAGATCCAGGCTCTTTAGGAAATAGCTCTCACTGCTGTTCCAATCTCCTTGAAACATAAATAACACGCCCATATTATTATAGATTGCAGCAAGCCCAACATTGTCTTTTGCAAGCAGATAGAGCGTTTCCGCCTCTTTAAAAGCTTCTTGCGCATTGTCCCATTCATTTGTATAATAGTGGATTTTTCCACGTATTTTTTTGGCCTCAGCCTGCAATTTATAGCGAATCAACTGATCTTCGATGACACTGAGATCGCCCAAGACAACTTCAAGATTGGCAAAGGCTTCCACAAATTCTTCATTTTCGCCCAAGATATCCGCTTTAAGGAGGAGTATGCGCGCGCGCCAGGAGTCATCAATAGTGGTAGGCGAATATTTCTTAATGATTTCAAGCGCAAAGTTATTTGAATTGATGGCAAAGAGATTGTTGGAAAGATGATAGACTATCTCAGCAGCCGGGAGATCATTTTCGGCGCAAATGTGCAAGCTCTGACGATAATATTCAGCCGCTTTATCCTTTTGATTTAGAAAGGAATAGTGCTGCGCGATGCATTGAAGCCATGTGATTTTATCTTCCGGGGTTTTGCTGATGGAAAAGAGGTATTCACAGATGGCAATACTGCTCTCGGAATCGCTGATAAGATCAAAGAGATGTAGGACATCGGTAAATATCTGTTTCCTTCTTAAGCCCGTTCTCTGGGCGAGTCGCGCGATTGCTTGCGGCTTATCATTTGTAGAGAGCAAATGTTCAAGCAACTTCTTAACTAACTGTTGATTATAGCTTTCGTTTTTACTGCTAATCCACGTTCTGAAGTTGCGCTTTTTTTGTACTATTAATTTATCGTCTATCGCCGCCAAGAGCCCGAGTTCAATGAGGATATTCGCATCCGCCTTATAGCTTTTGCGCCCCAATGCTTTTGCCGCCTCACTGAGGGGCATGCCATCTAAGACATACATTGCCAACATCAATTCCTGCTGACTTTCATTGAGACTTTCGAGATTTTGCTCATAAACCTCCAGCGCATCATAGGTCTTTTCGAGATATGGACTTAGGTCTAACTTTCCATCTGTGATATTCCGAGAAAGTTCGTTTAAGATCTTCTCCAAAATCATGAGATTGCCGCCGGAAATGCTATGCAGTATCTCGCCTTCGGAGATATAGCTCAAGCCGGTTTCCGGAAACACCATTGCCAAAAGCTTTTGCATGTCTTCCGCAACGAAATCCGGCATCGCGACAACGGTGGAAAAGGGGAACTGCCGCTTTTGGCTGAGCGCAATGATTTGTATCCCTATTTCAGGTGCATATTGAACAACATATTGCAAGAACTTATTGCTATATGCATCAAGTACATCACAATCATCGATAAGCAAAGCAAGCGGCTTCAAGAGGTTCTTTTCTGTAAATTGCTCCGTGATGTAAAAGAAAAAGTCGTATTTTCGCCCGGAGTGGTATTTCTCTTTATATTCCGCATAGATCTTATTTTGGGCTTCGAAATCAAGCCCCGTCAGGATTTGCACCAGTTCGTGCAAATGATTGTAACTGAGCGGATGTGGCGAAAAGTAAACACACTCAGGAAATATCTTGCCCAAGCTCCTCATTATCGGAGCGACAAGATGTGACTTTCCTGAGCCGGAACGACCTACTACCTCTAAGAGATGACTACTTTTCTGATCTTGAACAAGCTTCAGAACCCTGTTTAAATCAAAGCGCTCCGAGATGAATAGATGCATTTTCTGATACATTTTGTCAGGCATGATTCTCCTCGTATTTCCCTTTCTTCATCTGAGCAACTGTAAAAAGAGTTGACATGGTGTCAAGTGAAATTGTGCATTTTCTTGGCACTTGTGAATGTTTCACAATATTCTTGCTGATTTGAGGGGCATTTTTGCTCCCTTTTTTATTGTCGATTTCCGCCTTTTCCCCACCTCTTCCCTATTGGATTCTGGTCATGATATGGTCATGATGTGGTCATAGGCATGACCGTATCATAGGCGAAAGATAGGCTGTAAGCTATAGGTAAGGCATGGACTTAGCGTGTGTTGGATTAATGTTCATAAGGGATTTGGTCAAAATGTCTGATTTCGTGTCAGAAATCTATGTGGGAAAAGTCCTGCCGTGAAACATTCATTGTTGAAAATAATCACCATGAGATCAGATAAAAGGAAATGGCAGCTATCTTCGTGAAATAACTGTGATATAACACTCAATCACGGCTTTCAAAGGAGGCTGCCTTCATTATAGATACGATACCGATCACAGCCCTGAAACGCCGCTGTAGTCAGCATCTTGCAATTGTAGCTTGACAATATTTTAGCTATTCATATAAGGGATTGATGAATTCAAAACAGATACTTGTAATAATTTTGACGGCATTTACGATTGTCGGTTTATACCACATCTTTGCCGAGGGTAGGTTTGACTATCCTCAATTGCGTCTCAAAGAGGGGCAAATTGCAGAGATGGAAGTAATTGCGCCCTTTGATTTCCCGGTTATTAAGCCGGCTGAGCAGATCACTTTGGAGCACGAACAAAGCGTTTTGCAGATGAACATCCCCTATATGGTGGATGATGAGCCTTACTTCTTGTCTCTCAGTGAGATGGACAGGCTTTGGGAGATATTCTATCAAAAGCAAGATGCGGATATCAAAGAGCTCGCCGCTGAGTGTGAAAAAGCCGGATTTAAGGTCAGCCCGGAATCGGTGATCTTCGCGCGCCATGCGCTCACGCGGGATAAGATTTATGATGACTTTAGAAAGCATCTCGGCGATATTTACAGTCGTGGAGTATATGAACGTGTAAATTCTGACAGTCTAAGCATATGGTCAAGCGGTGTAGAGAGCATCTATCCGAAAACCTCCTTCTTTTCAGCAAACGAAGCCATTGAATATCTCAGCGAAAATCTGCCGGGAGCCGAGGATATGATCAAAGAGCTCGGTGCCCGCTTTGTCTTGCCCAATATCGTTGAAGATAAAGAACTTAGCACGGAGCTGAAGCAGCGCAGATTGCTTGAAATCCCTGAAACGGAAGGGGTGATATTGCAAAATGAGGTCATCATCAGGAAAAACACGCGAGTAAGTCGCAGCGATGTGGTGAAATTAGAATCACTTTTGGAGGCATACAAGAGCCGTGGAATTCATAAATCGCCTTTCCAACAGATGCTTTTGGCATTTGGAATGTTGCTCTATGTGAGCATGATCCTCTTGGTGGCAAATCATTGCTATGTAGTACATAAGCCCGAGGCACAAGAGACTTTTCGCGACTATCTTCCTGTGAATCTCGCGTTGATCGTGCTGGTGATATTCAGCATCGCGGTGAATCACCTCTTGGGGCTGAGCAATCTCTTAATCCCCTTCGCGATGATGGTGATATCGGCGTCAATTCTTTTAGGCGTGAATTTTGGCATGCTCTTTAGTATATGCTCTATGCTAATGTTAAGCCCCTTCATCAATTGGGAGACCTTTCCGCCCGTCATTTTCCTCTTTAGCACGATCGCGACACTTATCATGATTGAAAGGCAAGAGGCGCAACACGAGTATCTCTCGATTTGGTTTTATCTCTTGATCAGCAGCTTTGTGGTGATCAGCGCTATCTCTATATATAAGAACGACAACCCCATCGTATATCTGCGCAATCTGGGCTATAGCGTGGTCTCGGCGGCGATCAGCGTGATGGGGATTTTGGTGATCGTGCCATATTATGAAAGGAAGTGGAATAGGGCTACGAAACAGACGCTTTTGGAGCTGATAGACTTCAATCATCCGCTCATCAAGCAACTTGCGACCGAGGCGGTGGGAACATATCATCACAGCCTCATCGTGGGAAATCTGGCAGAAAGAGCCGCTGAAGCTATCGGCGCAAACCCGCTCCTGGCACGCGTCGGCAGCTATTATCATGATATAGGTAAGATCGCAAATACGGAGATTTTTACCGAGAACAATGAAAACTCCTCAGAGATTCATGATGAGCTTGCGCCAAAAGAGAGCGCGGGGCTGATCAAAAATCATGTGGTAGAAGGAGTTAAGCTCGCTAAGAAATACAAGATTCCGCAGCCGGTGATTGATATTATCGTTCAGCATCACGGCGATAGCAGCATACGCTATTTCTATGACAAAGCGGAAAAGATGGACTTGCCGATCGAGCCGGACGATTATCACTATCCGGGACCGCGTCCGCAGAGCAAAGAAGCGGCATTGGTGATGATCGCAGACATAGTTGAAAGCACCACGAAATCCAAGACAATCACCTCGGAAGAAGAGATTGAAAAGATCATTGATGACACGATTTCGCGCTTGATTCGCGATGGACAATTCAGCGATGCGCCGATCACGATGAAAGACTTTTCCGTAATCAAAGAATCCATGCTCCCAGTCTTGGGCAGCATCTATAGAAAACGATTGGACTATCCTCAAGAAAATGATAAAGATAGCGATTGAAGGTGAATTGCCTGCGGGGATAAGCCCTTCAGAAATCAGCACTTTGGCAAAGCACATCATGGGCAGGGAATGTCCGGATAAGGCTTTTGAAATATCTTTGAACATCGTAGATAGCGATGAGATGCGCAAGATAAATCGACAGTATCGCGGGGCAGATGAGACTACGGATATACTCAGTTTCGTCTCGGATGAACTGGACTTAAATGGAAGAAAAAGCCATATTTGCGATATTATTGTTGACATAAATTCGCTTGAAATACAAAAGGGTATAAACAGCTTAATTGAGGAGTTTTGGCAGGTGTTGATACACGGTCTCTTGCACCTTGCAGGGTATGATCATATCACGCATGCGGATAGAAAGAAAATGGAAGACGCGGAAGAGAAGTATAATAGTCAGCTTTTAGGAGTTCTGAACGGTGGACGCTAAGGGACTCTATCTCATTATTTTCATACTGCTTTCAGCCTTTTTCTCGGGCAGTGAGGCGGCGATGTTTTCGCTTTCGCGAGTATATCTGAAAAAGCTGGAAAATGATGGCGGCAAGAGCGCAAGATTAGTGCTTAAGCTTTTGGCGAATCCGCGTAAGCTACTCGTAACGCTTCTCTTAGGGAACACTTTCGTCAATATAGCCATCTCCTCTTTTAGCACACTGATTGCTCAAAATCTTGCCGTGAGCTATATGTGGAATCTTAAACTTACTATCACGCTGCAGATCATCCTAACTACCATACTTATCCTGCTGATAGGTGAAATCATACCCAAACTTATCTCGCTCTCGTTTGCCAATAGCCTTTCGCTGGTTTTGGCATATCCGCTCAGCGTGATACAGGTCATCCTAAGCCCCTTCGTTTGGATATTTGTAAAGCTCAGCGAATTCATCAGTAAAACTACGCCCGATAAGTCAATAGGTCAGCGTTTCACCGAAGAAGAGTTTCATAATTTGCTAAAAAGCGGAGCATCGCCGGTATCTCTGGAAGAGCATGAGAAACAGATGCTTGTAGGGCTTTTCCGCTTCAAAGAGGCAACTGTCAGTGAAATATATGTGCCGCGCGTGAAGATAAACGCAATCGAGATGACTCAGAGCATGGATGAATTGCGTGAGCTGATCCTGGAAAGCGGAAACTCGCGCATCCCTGTCTATGACGAGACTATTGACGATATCGTGGGACTGATCTACGTGAAAGATCTCATTTTATATCCCGAAAAAGAGAGCATTGTGGAGCTGATGCGTCCTGCATGGTTCGTCACCGAAAATATGAAGTTGGAGGCGCTTCTTAATCAGTTCAAAGCGAAAAAGCTGCAACTGGCGGTGGTCGTGGACGAATATGGCGGAACCAGCGGTATCATCTCGCTAGAAGACATCCTTGAGGAGATCGTGGGCGAGATTCAAGACGAATATGACGATGACGAGACCCCGGAATTCACGCGCTGTGAAGACGGCAGCTTTGCCATCAGCGGAAACTATAGCGTGCGCCAGTTCAATCAAGAGTTTTCGCGCAGCATCCCCGTGGAAGAATATGATAATATTGCGGAGTTTCTGCTTGATCAGTTCAACAATGTTCCCGCTGTGGGAGCGGTCTTTGAGCTGGATGAAAAGCTGAAATTCGAGATACGTGATAGCGACGAAAAGAGCATCAAGCTCATACATGTTCTCTTAAATGAAGAATGAAAAAGCGGCTTTATCTCGTCCTTGTGCTTTGGCTTATCGCATTGTCGATGATAGCAATTAGAGCCGAATATAATGTGAATTCTTTGGGCATAAAGATCGCTGATCTTGAGATTGAGATGGAGCGGGATTTTATAGATATAAAGATTGAGAGCACAAAGGTCTTGCCGCTTTTCCCGCACATTAATAACCGTTATATTATAAGGTCTCGGGGAGATTTTATCCCTGAAAGATATAAGAGAATCGTGCATCAGGGCGAGCTTTTGGATGAAATCGAGGCTGTCTATGAGGTGGGTGTGGCAAGGATGACTCAGCAAAGCGTAGATAGCGAGTATGTCTATGATATAGCTGATGATACGCGAGATTTCTTCAGCCTTTTGAACTTGATTTGTAATACTGCTAAACCACAGAGGAAGTATATCGTGGATGGCAATTCGCGGGCTTGGGAGGCAAGTGTGAGTCCTGCGAGCGCTGAGAAGATCAAGACAAAGATCGGCAGCTTTAATGCGCGTAAGCATGTCTTGAGCTTCAAGCCGCTCTCGCCTGAAAAAGCGCCATATATGGATATGCTCACGCATAATCTGCTTTCGGAGGATATTGTGCTCACGCTTTGGATTTCATCCGAGGGCGTGCCTTTGAAGGCGCAGATCAAGAAAAAGCTCTTGGGAATGAATTGGGAAATCAGGGAGCTTAAAAGATGAAACCGAGATATTACCTCATCCTGAGCCTTGTCTGGCTGGCTGTGATCTGGGTGCTTTCATCGTTGCCGGCAGAGGAAATCCCTGAAGTCAATATTTTTGGCGTGGATAAGATCGCGCATTTTGGGGTGTATCTGATCTGGGGCGCGCTTACGCATATCTATCTGTATAAAAAGGGTTTAAATAAGAAATTCAGGAATGTCCTGGTGCTTTTGATGTTCTTCCTGGCCGCGCTGGATGAATATCACCAAAGATGGATTCCCGGGCGGGATGTGTCCGTTTATGATCTATTTGCCAATTGGGCGGGGCTTATCGCTTCGTTCTTGGTGCTTTTTCCGCTGAAGAGGTGGCGCAAATGATCTCGGTGAGAAACTTGCATGTATCCTTGGCGGGAAAGGAAATCTTAAAAGGCTTAAGCTTCGTTTTGCCCTTTGGTGAAAACCTCGTGATCCTGGGTAAAAGCGGGAGCGGGAAGACCGTCTTCATCAAGACTCTTTTGGGCATGAATCCGCCGGATATGGGCAATATAATCATCGATGGAGTAAACATCTATGATTGTTCTAAAGAAGAGCTATTTGCTATCAAGAAGAGCTTTGGCATGGTCTTTCAGCATGCGGCGCTATTGGATTCATTCACCGTCTATCAAAACGTGGCTTTACCGCTCTATGAGCGAGGTATGAAGGATGAGGAGCTCATCTTGGAGAAGGTGATATCAGCCTTGAAATTGGTGGGCTTGGAACACACGCTTGATCACTATCCGGCAGAGCTCAGCGGGGGGATGAAAAAGCGCATAGGTATCGCGCGTGCATTGGTTTACGATCCTGATTATCTCATATTCGACGAGCCGGTATCCGGGCTGGATCCCATCACCGCGGAAGAAACGCTCTACTATATCGGTGAGATCATGAAAAGCAATCGAGCTACCGTGATCACCATCACCCACGATGTAAAGACCATCGAGCAATTGGGGCAGAAGTTCCTCTTTCTCAGCGATGGCGAGCAGATATATTATGGCTCATATCGGAACCTGATCAAGAGCGATAACGAAGTCATTCTTCAATATTTTAGGCAAGATTAATATCATGCAAAAGAAGTGGTTGTTCTTTGCTTTTCTTACGGCTACGGCGTCCATCGTGCATGTGGTGGAAAGCTGGATATTCCGCGCTGTGCCTATCCCCTTCTTGAAGCTGGGGCTTGCTAATATCGTGCTCTTGTATCTGGTCTTGCAAAAGGAGATCATCGCGGCGTATGCTGTCTGCATCTTTAAGGCGATCATAGGCGGACTTGCGACCTTCACACTGCTCAGCCCCACCATACTCCTCTCGCTGGGAGGCGGGATTGCAGCGGTCTCGGCAATGAGTTTGGGACTGATCATGCGCCCGAGATTCAGCGCCATAGGCATCAGCATATTGGGTGCAATCGCGCATAATATCGCTCAACTTTGGATAGCTAAATACGCAGTTATTAAAAGCGACAGCGTTTTTGTGTTGACACCAATCCTTATCTTATTTGGCTTGATTAGTGGGATGCTCACAGCGGGTATATACCTATATTTGATGGGCAAAATCCCCGGCTTAAAGGCTAAAAAATGAGTAAAAGAAAGATTATACAGAAATATCCGAGATTGCCCGCGGCAATTGGGCTAACGCTATGTATCCTCACGGGGATACTCTTGGGCACCTTTTGGTTTTATTCCGACGGCTTGCCCCCTACTAATGAGCTGCGAAACTTCACTATGCGCAGCGGGTCTGAGGTCTATGACCGTCATGGAAACATGATTCACCTCTTTGCCTTCGAGAAGCGCAAGCTGGTGTCGGTCAAAGAGCTGCCACAGCATCTCATCGACGCACTCATCATCACCGAAGATAAGAAGTTTTATAAGCACTTTGGAGTTGATATCATGGGCAATGTCCGCGCTATCATCGTAGATATTGCCCGGATGGACTTCTCGCAGGGAGCCAGCACCATCACGCAACAGATGGCGCGAAATATGTTCCTGAGCCTTGATAAACGTATATCGCGCAAGATGAAAGAGCTGCTATTGGCGTTCAGAATAGAGCGAGAGTTTTCAAAGGACGAGATACTTGAGATCTACTTCAATAAGATCTTTTGGGGAGGGCAATTACACGGCGTGGAGGCGGCGTCCTTGAACTATTTTGGCAAGCACGCAAAAGACCTCACGCTCGCTGAATCCGCTACTTTAGTGGGAATGATACAGAGACCAAACTACTTTAATCCCATCAATCACCCCGAACGCACCACGCAGAGGCGAGATCACGTCTTGGGCAGGATGCTCAAAGCAAAGAAGATCACCGAGGAAGAGTATGAGCTCGCGATCGCTGCACCCTTGCGTGAACCGGGTAGCTCCATCAGGCAGGCGTCATCAGATTATTTCATAGAACACATACGCCTCTATCTGGAAAGGAAATACGGAACAGAGCGCCTCTTTGAAGGTGGACTAAGGATTTATACCACGTTGGATCAAGAGCTTACCGTATATGCAGACAGCGTCTTAAACGGCTATCTCACGCGCATAGAAAAGCAGCATAACTATCGCCACAAGATGGCAGACATCGCGCCTAATGCCTTTGATATAAATACGCGCTATTTGCAGGGCGGCTTGGTACTCATTGAAAACGACACGGGATATGTAAGAGCCATGATAGGCGGCAGGAACTTCACACATAGCAAGTTCAACCGCATGACGCAGGCCAGAAGACAGCCCGGTAGCTCCATCAAACCCATATATTACACAGCGGCAATAGAAAAGGGATATACTCCGGCAACGGTTATCAACGATGCAGAGATATCCATGATAGGCGGTGATAACAAGAAATGGACTCCGGCGAACTATAATAGAAAATATAACGGCTTTACCAGGATGAGAGTGGCTTTGCAACATTCATATAACGTGTGGGCTGTCAAATGCGCCGTTGACTTAGGCTTAGACGCTCTTACGGACTCTTTCAATAGATTTGGCATCACGCGCAGAGTCACGGACTATTCTGCTGCCTTGGGTAGCTATGAAGTGACGCCCATGACGCTCATCACCGGCTATACCGCTTTCCCTAATGGAGGCACGAGGGTCAGCCCCGTTTATATCACCAGAGTGGAAGATACCAATGGCAAGATGCTGGAAAGAGGAATCAGCATCAAAAAGAAAGTGACAACCGAAGAAGTGGCATACATGATGACAAACATGATGCAATCCGTGACGAGCGTAGGCACGGGTGCTGCTGCAAGGAATAACTATCACTGGCAAGTAGCCGGAAAGACGGGAACATCCAGCGACCACAGAGATGCTTGGTTCATTGGCTTTAACCCGCGCTTCACCTTAGGAATATGGAATGGATTTGACAGCAATGCAAGCGTCTCATCCAGTGCCGTTTGTGCCCCCATCTGGGGACAAATCATGAGAGAATGCATGCGCCTTGATAACAAAGGCAAGCTTCCTGCAGGCAACGATTCGCGCTATATCTTCAAAGAACCCAAGAAGATCGTGAGCTATAAGATAGATCCCGAAACGGGCTTCCTTTCATCATCAGAAGAAGGCTTGGATGAGATATTTATAGATGGAAACATCCCCGAAGCAAGCCCCGACAGCCTCTCATACAACTTCTATCCCACAGCTTGGGGAATGCACGACGCAACGGAGTTATATTAATAGTGACAGCAAAAGTATTATACTACATCCTCTTGGGGTTAATCGCATCCGGCGGCTTGACATACATCATCTTTGTCATCCGCTTTTATTTGGGATGGAAGAACCTCAAAAGACCCATGAATTATGTTAAGCACCGTGTATCAGTGGTGGTAATTGCCCGCAATGAAGCCCATAACCTCTTGCAGCTTATGACATGCCTGATCTCGCAAGACTATCCCAAAGAGCTATATGAGATCATCATAGGCGATGACGATTCTGAAGACAACACCGAAGAAGTGATACAGAAGTTCATTGATCAAGGGCACAACATTCGCTACTTTAGATCTTTGGGCCGAGAAGAAGCCATCTCGCCCAAGAAGCTGGCACTTAGCCGTGCAATCACCATGGCAGAAGGCGAGATAATCCTCACCACCGATGCCGATTGTATTGTGCCTCAGGGCTGGATAAGCAGCATGATCTCTCACTTCACTGATGATGTGAGCATGGTGGCGGGATACTCCAGAACTTATCTCAAGGATTGGGATAAAGCGCCGATGGTGCAGAAGTATGAGCACCTCGACTTTGCGCTTACCTATATGGTCTTAGGCGGAGGCTACACCTTGGGCAAAAGCTGGGCTTGCATAGGACAAAACATGGCATATCGCAAGAGCGCTTGGGAGGATGTGGGCGGCTTTGAGAAGATCATGCACCTGATCAGCGGCGATGACGTGAACCTCATGCAACTCATGCGCAGAAAGGGACACAAGATCATCTTCAACTTCTCGGCTAAGTCTTTCACCTACACCCATCCCGTGCAAAGCTGGAAACAATTTGTAAATCAACGCAGCCGCTGGGCTTCAAACATGAAGTATCAGCTGAAGTTCAACCCTGAATTCTTCTTTATCTTATTTTCAATGGCATGCCTCTATTGGGGCAGCATAATATTGATGTTTATCAATCTCAAACTGGGACTCGCCGTCTTTGCCTATCGCATCATCATAGAACACATCATGATAGCTTATACGAGGAAACACTTTGGAGTGAGCGGCAGGATGCTTCGCTTCTACCCGCTTTGGGTGATCATCCAGACTTTTATGCTGGTTTTCACCATGGTTTTAGGCTCCTTAGGCCTCTTCGTTTGGCACGGCAAGAGACCCCCAAAGAGGAATAAAAATGCACTTAGTAATATTTGACGACAAGAGATATAAGTCCTTCTACCCCGCTTCACAACTGCGTAGTGTGGGCGACATCCGCTGTGGAATACTAAAGCTCAGGCAGAGGCTGACCTTTGAGCTGGGCTTTGATAAAGCAGCGATAATCGTGCGCCCCGGCTTGGACTCGCTTTATAGATACAGACAGCCTGATTGGCGCATCAACGACAACCCTGAGGGCAGTAAGCTCTATGTGAACTCACGCCTTAAGATAGAGGACGAACTGATAGAGCAAATCAAGGAAATCAAAGAAGGTGAAGCTCTCGTATCCGGCGGTGATGTCGTGGCTATCCTCACCGAGAAAGACCTCGCTTTCGGCTTTGACAGCACAGATTTCGAGCAAAGAGAGATAGACGCCGAGCTTTATAATAACATGGTGGACGTAGTACACGACAACGGCAGACTCATCACTCGCGACTTTGACAACATCTTCTATGAAGAGGAAAACTTCTTCGAGATAGAGCCCGGTGTGCACGTATTACATCCCTATAACGTATGGATAGGCGAGAACGTAAAGCTCGCGCCGAACGTGGTTCTTGATGCCTCTGAAGGCCCGATTGTGATCGATGAAGACGCAAGCGTGATGGCAAACGCTGTGATCGTGGGTCCCGCTTACATCGGTAAAGGCAGCTTAGTGAAGATAGGCGCCAAGATCTACGGCGGAAGCAGCATAGGCCCCATCTGCAAAGTTGGCGGCGAGATAGAAAGCAGCATCTTCCAAGCATATTCAAACAAGCAACACGACGGCTTTTTGGGGCACTCATACGTGGGCGAATGGGTGAATCTGGGCGCAGACACAAACAATAGCGACCTCAAGAACAACTATAAAAACGTGTTTCAATATAGCTACGAAACAGGCGAGCTCTTCGACAGCGGCACGCAATTCATGGGCTGCCTGATAGCGGATCACGTGAAGATCGGCATAAACTGCAGCTTGAACACCGGGCTGGTGATAGGCCTCGGCGCAAACATATATGGCAACAAGCTTTTCAGCGGCTTCGTGCCCGACTTTTCCTGGGGTGAAGCCGACTCGCTAAACACCTATCGTATAGACGAGTTTTTGGATACTGCAGGCAAGGTCAAATCAAGACGCAGGTTAGAGCTTCAGCAGATAGAATCTGAATTGCTCAAACTATTTCACGGAGAATAAATGCAAGAATATATAGAAGTAATATTCAGGAGCGGACGCATAGGCTTTTTCCCTCAACCGGAAGAGCTTAGCCTACAACCTGAAGATCTGATTATAGTAGAAGTAGAGCGCGGCGAAGACATCGCACAGATCGTGCATATGGCCGTTCCCAAAGATGAATGCACCAATCTCGACAGACAGGATAAAGTGTATAAAATACGCCGCTTAGCAAACAATGACGACTTAGAAAAGCTCAAGTTTCTCGGCAATGAAGAAGAGAAGGCGTCAAACACATTTGTGAATCTGCTACTACACTACCCCTTCGAAATGAAGCTGATAGACACTGTATTTCAATATGATGGCAACAAGCTAACTTTCTTTTTCACAGCCGATGGCAGGATAGACTTCCGCGCCTTCGTAAGAGAGCTGGCAACCATATTCAAGACCCGCATTGAGCTGCATCAGACCACAGGGCGCGAAGAAGCAAAGCGCCTCGGCGGATTTGGCATGTGCGGCAAGCCATATTGCTGTAGCAGCTTCCTCAAACGCTTCAGTCAAGTGACCATCAAGATGGCAAAAGATCAGAACTTAGCGGGCAATCTCTCAAAGATATCCGGCCCTTGCGGGAGACTGCTCTGCTGCTTAAACTTCGAGGAAGACTACTATGTGGAAGCCGGCAAGGACTTCCCCATTTTGGGCACCTGCGTGCTATATCAAAAAGAGAAAGCCATGGTCTATCGTAATGATGTAATGTCTCGCAAGATATTCCTCACCACAGATGATCAAAACGTCTTTGAGATCAAGCCCGAAGAATTTGCCAAGCTAAAGATACTCAGCATCCCGGATTTGCAAGAATGTTAAACAATATCTTTGGAAAACACCCAGACGAACTTAGGAAGCTCATGAGTGATCTCCCCAGCTATCGTAGCAAACAGCTTTTGCAATGGATTTACGATAAGCATATATTCGATCCACAATTGATGAGCAACCTGCCCGCAGAGACCAGAGACGAGCTTGGCAGCAAGCTCAGCTTCAGCATTCCTCAGATAGATCTGAAAAAGACAGCCAAAGACGGCACCAGCAAATACAGACTAAAGCTCGAAGACGACAGCATCATAGAGATGGTGCTCATCCCCGATGGCAAGAAAAACACGCTCTGCGTATCCTCACAGGTAGGCTGTGCGCGAGCTTGCAGCTTCTGCGCCACCGGTGAAATGGGACTTAAGCGCAACCTTGAAACCCACGAGATAGTCGCTCAGATCATGCTTGCCTCCTCTTTTTGCCAGCCGAACCGCCTCAGCAACCTCGTCTTCATGGGCATGGGCGAGCCAATGGATAACTTGGAAAACGTGCTCAAGACTCTCACCATCATCCAAGCTGACGACACTTTAGCCTTCAGCCCCAGACGCACGACTGTTTCTACTTGCGGCATCACCGATGGCATCAGAGCCCTCGCCGATAGCAAGATCAAGACCAAGCTGGCAGTATCACTAAACTCCGCTATAGACGAAAAGCGCAGCATGATAATGCCCATCAACGAGATACACCCGCTCAAAAAGCTGAAAGAATCCCTTAAATATTACCTGACCAAGAGCAACTATCGCATAACTTTTGAATACATTCTCATCCCGGATTTTAATATGGACGATGAAGACATCTCCGCGCTGAGAAGCTTTGTGGGCGATATTTCCTGCAAGCTGAACTTCATCCCCTACAACACTGTGCCCTCTCTGCCCTATCGCTCGCCAACCGAGCCCGAGATAGAGCTATTCCTAAAGAAAGCACAGAGCCTAAACCAAGCAATCACCCTGCGTCGCAGCCGCGGAGCCGAGATCTTCGGAGCCTGCGGTCAATTGGCAGGTCAACAATAAAAGGAGCAAGGATTTATGAAAAGCATCAAAGAAATAGCCATGGAGCACTTTCCAAGCGATAAGAAAGCCCGATGCGGCGGCGCACACGAGATTTGTCTATTTTGTGCTAAGTGCCGCGCCGATGAAGAAGACGAGATCTACAAACCTGAAGCCGGTATAGCCTCGGTGATAGACGCAACAGTGCTCAAAGCCGACGCCTCCGCAGCCGATGTTGAGAAGCTCTGCGAGATGGCAAATGAGTTTAAGACCGCCTCGGTTTGCATCAATTCATATTTCATTCCTCTGATCAAACAGCTTTTAGACCCGGATGTTAAAAGCTGTACCGTGATAAACTTTCCGCTTGGCGCAGGACTCCCCGAAGCTGTTGCCAATGAAGCAGATGCCGCACTGAACGCAGGTGTTGATGAGGTGGATATGGTGCAAAACCTCGCCGCCATCAAGAGCGGTAATTGGGACGATGCACTAAAGACAATCCAGGAAACAGCCAAGCTTTGCCTTACTAAAGATGCCTTGCTCAAGGTGATCTTAGAAACCTGTTATTTAGATAAAGAAGAACTCATTCTCAGCTGCCTGATCAGCAAGAAAGCAGGCGCTAAATACGTGAAAACCTCTACAGGATTTGGAACAGCCGGCGCAAAGGCTGAAGACATCGCTTTGATGAGAGAAGTGGTTGGCCCCAAGTTTGGCGTGAAAGCCAGCGGAGGCATCAGAAACCCCGAAGCCGCCAAGGAAATGCTTGATTCAGGCGCAAGTCGCATAGGCGCAAGCAGCGTCTCAGCACTTTTATAAGGAAGAAAATCATGAAGCTAATTGTTGCAGGATACAATATCGACTCCTCCCTCATCGCCGCTCTTGAGGATCAAAACGCCACGCCGGAAGTGATTTCCGCAGCCTATGCACGCATCAGTCGCAGCCAAAAAAGCGTTGAAGAACTACGCAAAGAAGCATTAGTCGAGATAGAAAAAGCGCGCAAATCAAACGAGAACATCATCTTTGAAATGGGACACGCATCGATTGCCGAACACGCCGTCTATAACATCGATATCATCGGAGTCTCGCGCTGGCTTACAGACACCATTCAGCGTAGCCGCATCGCCTCTTTCACGGAGAAATCCCAGCGCTATGTCACCTTCAGAAGAGACTATATCATCCCCGAAGAACTCAAAGAACATCCTGAGCATCTCAGACGCTATAAAGAGCTATCTGACAAGCTATTCCGCGAATATACTGACGCTCGCGCACTTTCATCTCCGGTTTTCTCTTCTGATAATGCTTGTCTAAAAGTTG
>DUNQ01000033.1 GCA_012839325.1 Candidatus Cloacimonadota bacterium | reverse complement strand
TTTGAGGCATAGATGAAAATAAACGAAAGTTCTTTTACAAAAATTACATATTTAAGCGGGGGATGATGTGTCAAATTCTGCTATTATAACAAATCAGTCAGACTTTTTGGCAACTGTTTTTGAAGACATAATGCCAAGCAGCGAAAGTCTTTACTTTCTGGTGGGTTATTTCTACTTTTCGGGCTTTGAACTCATCTGTGAACAATTAGCTGATAAAAAGCTCAAGATATTGGTCGGCATGAATATAGAGCGTGATCTCTCAAACAAAATCAAAGAGTATTTTGTGATTGGTGAATCTGAGAGTTCGAGGCTAAAGGTAAAGCAGGATTATTACAGCTCTTTGGTAGAAGCCTTCAACGAGACCGATTTCTTTGATAGTGCCGAAAAGATAAATTCTTTTGAACTATTTTTGAACAAACTGAAAGACGGCAGCATGGAGATACGCAAAACAGCCGAGGCAAATCATGCCAAAATGTACCTCTTTGAACACAGTAAAGAGCATTCACAAGGCGGAAGGCTGCCCGGCACCATGATCACGGGCTCCAGCAATCTCAGCATATCCGGGCTTAAAACTCGGCATGAGATAAATGTGATCCTATATGATAAATTCACCGCCGGAAAAGAGATTTTTGACTCACTATGGGAAGACGCCATAGACATCGCATCACAGGAAAACATAGAAGAATTCACCGAATATGTGGTCAAAAAGACTTGGTATAAAAAGCTCTATTCTCCCTACCTTTTTTACATGCGCGTTTTGGACGAATACTTTTCTTATGCACAGGCGGGAACTGTCATGCTTCCTGCACGCATCACGGACGGCAAATACTTTAACCTCCAATATCAAACCGATGCGATAAAGAAAGCTCTGAAAATCATTAGTGAACATAGCGGAGTGTTGATCTCAGACGTTGTGGGCTTGGGCAAAAGCATCATCGCCTCTGCAGTTGCATACAACTTGCGTAAAAAGGTGATCATCATTGCGCCGCCCCATCTGAACGATCAATGGGACAAAGAATATAGGGTTAATTTCGATCTGAATGCCGTGGTTTTCGGAAGCGGCTCCATACATAAAGCTTTAGAATTTAAGGAAACATATCACCCGAATGAGGAGTTTTTGATCATCGTGGACGAAGCTCATAAATATCGCAATGAGTTTACAGATGACTATATGCTCTTGCATAGATTGTGTCAGGGAAACAAGGTGATGCTGCTTTCTGCCACGCCTTTTAACAACCGCCCGCAAGACGTTTTTGCCATGATAAAGCTCTTTCAGATTCCCTCGAAATCCACCATACGCACTGTGACAAACCTCTCTTTCCACTTCACCAGTGCCATCCGTGAATATAAAGATATTCATAACAAGCGCAGAAAACAGCAGATCAAAGAAGCTGAACTAAATGAAAGAGTGAAAGAATTGGCGAGCCAGATAAGACTGATCTTAGAGCCAGTAGTGATCAGGCGTTCACGCTTGGATTTGGAAAAGATAGAAAGCTATAGAAAAGATCTCGAAAAACAGAATATCAGATACGTCTTTGCCGAGCCTCCGACTATCTTGGACTATCCCTTGGGAGAGCTTGAAGGTCAGTATCTAAGCACCCTAAAACAGATTTCGGATAAAGATAAAATCACTGATATAGAGTGCCTTGTGCCCGAAGAGGATGCCTGCTTCATTGGTACGCGCTATAAACCGGTGAATTACATTATAAATTTAGATGAGTTTTTGGCAGAGGTCAAAAATGAACACGCCGATGTGGATAGCATACAGATAGCGCAAACAAACCTTGCCACCCTCATGCAAAAGCTTTTGGTGGGGCGCTTTGAAAGCTCGCTGAATGCCTTTAAGATCACCTTGGAATCCATGATTTATTCCATGGAAAGCGTGCGAGAATATTATCATAAATTGAAGCGTGTTCCCATCTTCAAAAAAGGAGCATTGCCCGAGGTGGATCAGCTTTTGGAAGATATCGCCGAAGATACTTTGGTTGATATCGATAGCTATCCTTTTGATGAGGAACTCAAAAAAGAATATGAAAAAGGCTTGGTCTTTATCCCCGTAGAAAAGCTGATGCCCAGCTATATCAAACATTTAGACCACGATATAGCTTTACTGAGGCGCATACATCAGAGCTGGTTTAAAGATGGAATCAAAAAAGACCCCAAACTGGAAACATTCAAAACGGAGATCACGCGACAACTAAAAGAAGATCCCAAACGCAAGATAATCGTATTCAGTGAATATGCGGATACTGCACGCTATATTTATCAAAGCATTTCTAAAGATACAAAATTGAGAGCAATATTTTATAGTAGCGGTGAATCTCCCGCTATCCGCAGGGTGATAAAAACAAACTTTGACGCCTCGGTTCCCAAAGAAAATCAAAAGGACGACTACGACATCGTAATCAGCACCGATGCGCTCTCTGAAGGAGTGAACCTCAACCGCGCGGGCACGGTCTTCAACTATGATATTCCATACAATCCTACCCGCGTGATCCAAAGAGTGGGCAGGATAAACCGTATCGGCACCATGCTCTTTGAAAAGCTTTATATCTATAACTATTTCCCCACCGATATAGGCGAAGGACATGTGCGCATCAAAGAGATCTCTACCCTTAAGAAAACCATGATCGACCTGCTTTTGGGAGAGGATACCCGCGTTCTTACCGATAACGAGCAACTCATCTCGTATTTTCATGAGCAATACAATGAAGCCTTGCTTGCACAAGAGTCAGAATCTTGGGATGCAAAGTATATAAACGAATATAATATAATGATAAGCAGGCAGAGAGAGCTTCTGAAAAAAGCGCGCGCCATCGAACATCGCAGCAAAATGAGACGAAGCGAGACAAAAGACAAATCAGGCGTTCTGGTCTTTGGCAAAAAAGGACAAGACTTTACCTTCCGTCTTGCCACAAGTCCCGAAGAATCCCTTGCCTTAACTCCGCAAGAAGCGCTTGAACTCTTCCAGGCTTCAAAAGAAGAAAAACCGCAAGAAGTCTCAGCCGGATTTGATGGACTATATCAAAACGCAAAGGCAAACCTGTATATCTCACAAAAAAC
>DUNQ01000032.1 GCA_012839325.1 Candidatus Cloacimonadota bacterium | reverse complement strand
TGAATCACCCAGCGACCGGTGCGGTGACATTTTGTCGCCGCGAGCTGGAATCAATATCAAACCAATAGAAAACTACGTTTTCTTAGGCGACAGGATGTCGCCTAACCAATAAGCAGCCGCTCATAAATCTCACTTAAAAACCAAGCTCCCACATATTGCCTTAATAGCGCATATTTTCATTGACATAAACACCATTATTATTTACGATGCCGTTAATTGTCGAATTTGATGTAAAAATATAAAAAATAAGGAGTTTACCACAATGGCTAAACAGACAAGAGCTACTATGGATGGAAACCAAGCAGCGGCGCATGTTGCTTATGCATTTAACGAAGTTGCAGCTATCTATCCTATTACTCCGTCCTCAGGAATGGGGGAGCTTTCCGATGCATGGGCTTCGGAAGGCCTTAAAAACATCTACGGAAGCACCGTGGACGTTATGGAAATGCAATCTGAAGCAGGAGCTGCCGGAGCAGTTCACGGAGCCCTTTCAGCCGGTGCACTGACCACCACTTTCACCGCCTCTCAGGGTCTCATGCTGATGTTGCCCAATATGCACAAGATTGCCGGCGAGATGTTGCCCACCGTATTCTACGTGACCGCACGCTCCCTTGCCGCTCAATCCCTCTCAATCTTTGGCGATCACTCAGACGTGATGAGCGCCCGCAACACGGGCTTTGCTCTCATCGCCGCAAACAGCGTTCAAGAGGTTATGGATCTTGCCATTGTGAGCCAGATTGCCACGCTTAAAACCTCGATTCCCTTCTTGCTTTTCTTTGATGGATTCCGTACCTCACACGAATTGCAGAAGATTGATATCGTAGATTATGAAACTATGAGCGAACTTTTAGATCACGAACTTGTGGAGAAATTCCGCGCCAACGCGCTGACCCCTGATAGCCCTCGCGTGAAGGTCGGTCAGCACGGTCCGGACGTATATTTCCAAGGTCGTGAGACCACCAACCTCCAATATCAGAACGCCACTGCAGTCATCGAAGAAGTGATGAAAGAAGTTGGCGCAAAGATTGGCAGAACCTACAATGCTTTCGATTATGACGGCGATCCCGATGCAGAAGACATCATCGTTGCAATGGGTAGCGGATGCGAAACTATCAAAGAAACAATCGATTATTTGAACGCCGAACGCGGCATGAAGCTCGGACTTCTCAAAGTTCGCGTATATCGTCCTTTCGACGTTGAGCGTTTCAAAGCAGCTCTGCCCAAGAGCGTAAAGCGCATCGCAGTTCTTGATAGAACCAAAGAGCCGGGCTCAATCGGCGAACCCCTCTATCTCGACGTAGTTTCCGCGCTGAAAGGCGAAGATATTGCCATCATCGGCGGCCGCTATGGTCTCTCCAGCAAAGAATTTACCCCCAGTATGATCCTTGCCGTTTACAAACACCTCCAGAAAGGTGGATTCCACGGCTTCACAGTGGGTATCGAAGACGACGTCAGCAATCTCTCACTTCCCATCGAAGAAGAGATCAACACCGTTCCCGAAGGAACTATCTCCTGCAAATTCTGGGGCTTGGGCTCAGACGGAACAGTTGGCGCAAACAAAAACAGCATCATCATCATCGGCGACAACACCGATATGTTTGCTCAAGGATATTTCCAATATGACAGCAAGAAGAGCGGCGGAATCACACGTAGCCACTTGCGCTTTGGCAAAAAGCCCATCCATAGCCAGTATCTGGTTACACAGGAAGACTTTGTTGCCTGTCATAACCCTGCTTTCATCGGTAGATTTGACCTCCTCGGCGGCATCAAGGAAAACGGCGTATTCCTCTTGAACTCCAATTGGAGCCGTGAAGAAGCCTTCTCCCGCCTCACCCGTGATATGCAGAAAACCATCATCGATCGCAAGATCAAATTCTATAATATCGATGGACTCAAGATCGCTGAAGAAGTGGGTCTCGGCGGAAGAATCAACACCACCATGCAGACCGCTTTCTTCCTCATCTCCGGCGTGTTGGATAGAGAAGAAGCCATTACCCTGATTAAAGATTCAATTCGCAAAACCTATGGTAGCAGAGGCGAAAATGTGGTAAAAATGAACCTCGATGCAGTGGACAAAGTGAACGACGCCCTGCTCGAAATCGAAGTTCCCGCCAGCCTCCCCGCAGAATATAGCGAAGAAAAACAGCTCGTGCCCGAAGGCTCCACCGGCTTCATCAAAGAAGTGATCGAGCCCATCATGCGCGAAGAAGGCGATAGCATCAAAGTCTCTCAGATGACGGTAGATGGCTATGTGGAAAGCGGAACCGCGAAGCTCGAAAAGCGCCGTGTGGCTCCCAGCGTTCCCAAATGGATCGCCGAAGATTGTATCCAGTGTAACCAGTGCTCCTTCGTATGCCCCCACGCTGCGATTCGTCCTAAATTGATGACCGAAGAAGATCTCAAGGACGCTCCCGAAAGCTTCAATACCCTCAAAGCAATGGGCGCAGAAGGTTATTTCTACAAACTTCAAGTCTATATCGATGACTGTCAGAGCTGCCGCGTTTGTGTGAACGAATGTCCCAAACAAGCACTCGTGATGAGCCCCATCGAAGACGAACGCGATGCCGGCGAACAAGCTAACTATGAGTTCTTCGAGACTCTGCCGGAAGACGTTCTCGTTAATTTCAGAGAAACCACAGTCAAGGGAAGCCAGTTCAAACAGCCCTTGCTTGAGTTCTCCGGTGCTTGCGCAGGTTGCGGCGAAACGCCTTATATCAAGCTGCTCACCCAGCTTTATGGCGATCGCATGATCATCGCAAACGCCACAGGTTGCACCTCCATCTGGGGCGGAACCTTCCCCACCATCCCTTATTCAAAAAACAAAGATGGCAAAGGCCCCGCATGGGCAAACAGCCTCTTTGAAGATAACGCAGAATATGGCTTTGGCATGCGCCTGGCTGTAAGATCCCATCGCAAATTGCTCAAGAATGCTGTGAACGATCTCTTGGAAAAAGACATCGATTCCGCACTGAAAGATGCGCTCAATATAGCTCTTGAAAATTGGGATAAGACCGATCAGGACACCAAAGAAAACGCTGAAAAGATCAAAGAACTCCTGCCTAAGGCTATGGAAAATGCATGCGACGACTGTGGTAAATTGCTCCGCAGAGTAAATGAGCTCAAAGACTACTTCATCGAAAAGTCCATCTGGGCAATCGGTGGAGACGGCTGGGCTTATGACATCGGCTATGGCGGATTGGATCACGTTCTGGCTTCAAACGAGAAGATCAAAGTCCTCGTTTTGGATACGGAAGTTTATTCCAACACCGGCGGTCAGGCCTCCAAGGCAACCCCGCTGGGCTCCATCGCTCGCTTTGCCGAAGCAGGAAAGAACACAAATAAGAAAGACCTCGGAATGATGATGATGAGCTATGGCTACGTCTATGTTGCATCCATCGCAATGGGCGCAAACAAAAACCAAGCACTGCAAGCCATCAAAGAAGCTGAGGAATATCCCGGACCCGCAATCATCATCGCTTATGCACCTTGCATCAACCACGGCATCGATATGTCGCTGAGTCAGAAGCAAGAAAAAGCCGCTGTTGATGCCGGATACTGGCTGCTCTATCGCTACAACCCGCTCAACGCACTCGAAGGTAAGAACCCTCTCACCCTCGATAGCAGAGAGCCTACCATGAGCGTGGCAGACTTTACCAAAACGGAAAACCGCTACAGTCGCTTGCACAGAATCTTCCCCGAAAGAGCGGAAAGATTCGAAGCCGCAAGTGAGGAATTCTTCAAAGATCGCTACAATCAGTACAAGAAACTTAGCGAAGAAGAATAAATAAATAATCAATAAAATAAACGGAAGGCTCCTGCTTTGGTGGGAGCCTTCTTTTTTCAGTGAGGATATTTTTGCGTTTATTCGCTGTAAAAAGAAATTTCTTTGGCTTTCTTTTTGTGAAAAAACGGTTTTTAAATCAGGAGTTTTGCTCATCAAGTTTACATAACATTTTAGAAATCTTAAATTTTAGAATTATTTCAGGCCTTGTTTTGCAGATACTTACGAGATCGGTGAAAAAATAGTTGCGGATTTTGGTCAAAATGTTGAACTTTGGGCTCCTATATAAAAGTAGAGGATAAATTTTGTGAAGCGTTTGGCGAAATCATTCTTTTGATTGTGTAAAAGAACGGAGTCCGAAAAAAGTCTTGCCAAAATCCAAAGATATATAATAAAGGTATCAGGCTTGGGCAAAATCCGGACATGATCAAAGCTTGGTCAAAATCACGCTTGCCCAAGAACCCTCTAAGATATAATAGCTGATTGATATACAGGAGAATACGATGCGAAAGACACTCATAATTGTTCTACTTTTGGCGGCGGTGTGCCTGCAAGCGACGCTCCCCGGTGAGCTCACCAAAAAGGGAAATCCCTCACTTTATGAAAAGTTCAATAAGCTTGCAGTAGAAAACATCCGCAACCTGCCCAAAGCGCAAACAAAGGCCTATAAAAAGCTTTTGAAAAAGCATAAAGACTCGCTGATGGCCTATCTTATCGCCTATGAGCTGAATTCCAAGCTCGCCGAGGCCGATGCCGAAGATCTGCTGTCAAACTATCGTGAGATTGTCGCTCTCTTAGAAAAAGAAGGGCTGCGCTATCCGCCTGAGTTTTTCCTGTCTTACATAGCCAAGCAAAGCGTGTCCGATGAACGCATCGAGGCATATCGTGCAGCCATGCTCGAGGACGGGCTTGCTCATGCGCTGGAGATTGAAGACCTCACCGAGCGCTATCGCGAGACGGCGTCGTGGTGCGTGGAAAAGCTCTATTTCAAGCAGACCAGCGGGCGCGATCAGACTCCTTTGGATATCACTCAGAAATCGCTTTATGGACGTTGCGAAGAGATGCAGATTCTCTTTGTTGCCGCTGCAAGAACGGTTGGACTTCCCTCCCGCGCGGCAAGCACGCCGTGGTGGGCACACATGGATAACAATCACGCTTGGGCGGAGGTATATCTCGATGGACAGTGGGTTTACACCGGTGATATGGATGCCGCCTATTTCCCGAATCAGACTTGGTTTAGCGGCATGGTGGATAAGACTGTGCTGATCTTAGCCGATGGCAGCATGGGCGAGACCGATGAGGAAGTCCTGCTTTCGGGGCGTTATGACAGCGTTGTTAATTCTACGGAAAACTATTCTAAAGAACGCACTCGCAGGGTCAGCCTCTCTTGCATCGATGAAGAGGGCAATCCGCTGAGCCGCGTGCAGATAGGCGTAATGGTTTTCAATTGGGGAGCCTTGCGTCCTATCGTGATTCTCCAAACCGATAAAGAGGGTAAACTTAGTTTTTCAACCGGGCGCGGGGACTTCTATATCTCTGCTTTTAAGGATGATATGATGGCGCTGAGCTTGGTGAAAGCCTCGGCTCTGGACGATCCTTCGCTTGAAATCGTGCTTACAAAAGACTTTGATATCGACATCCAGGAAATGCTCTACTATCCTTCAAATGAGATGGTTTGGCAAGATGCGCCGGATGAATATAAGGAAGACATCAAGCGCCGTAAAGAGCTCTGGCAAGATCAGCTCAAAGATTGGGAAGAAGCCGGCACAGAGGGCGAAGAAGGCAAGCGTGCAGAGCTGCTCAAACACAGCTTGGGCAATTATCCTGCCATGCGTGAGTTTTACTCAAGATTTGATGAGATTGAGGAGGATTATCTCGACTACCTGATCAGCTACGATCCAAAGTTCATCTGGCAGGCGGATGCGAACCTTCTCGAAGCGCACTATCGTTTTTGGCTCTCGCAGGATGAGAAAGGCGTGCCTCAGCTCTTCGCACCGGTGCAATATTTTGAGGAACTGCCGCGTCCGTATCGCGATGGCGGAAAGTATCAGCTCTATCCCAAAAGCTTTATCCGCAAAGGAGATAGCGATAAAAAGAGAATCAAAAACGTCTTTGCTTATCTGAAAAAGAAGCATAAACTCAAGCCCAAGAAGACCATCAACGGCATCCTGCGTATGGATATCGCCGCAAAGACCAAGCATCTCACGCCTCTGCAATATAGGATGCTCGCCGTCAATATGCTTCGCGCAAACGGCATCCCGGCGGACTTCACGCGACTGCCGGATCACATTCTCATCCATGCCGATGAGGAGTGGAGTTATTACGACATGAGCAATCATCGCTTTGCCGAAGATGGCGAGGACGGTGCGCAGCGACTTTTTAGCCTCAAAGTGGCGGACGAGCACGGCGCTCCGGTGAAAGTGGGCATGGAACAGATCACCATCAATCGTCTTATCAATGGCGTCTTTTATAGTTTAAATAGTCCGCTCGAGACTCTTGCGACGGGTGAATATGAGCTCAGCCTCGCAGCGGAAGAGCTTTACCTGAACTACGGTTATCGCGTTTCGGATTCCCAGACGGCGGCGATAGTTCGCAAGATCACGCCTGATATGGATGAGTTGGAGCTCACGGCATACTCTTATCCGCGCTCGTGGCAGCCTGCGCCGAAAGAGCTTCTCGCCCTCTTTGATGAGGAGATTCTTGAAGAGCACAGCCTCATCCTGCTGGGCAATCCCGATCAGGAAAACAGCCTCAGAATACTCAAAAAGATCGAGGATGCCGAGCTGGATTATATCTTCTTCGGTGCATCCTCTGTAAGTGGAGATGCCGATATGAACTATCGCTATCTCTCTAATTGGCACGAGCTTATAAGTGAAGATAGCGCATATCTAAAGAGCACTTTCACGTTGCTCAAAGACTCCGAAGGTTGGAAGATATACGACGGCATCTGGGAAAGATTGCCGCAGTGATTGTTTATATGGCAAAGCCTGGTTTTAGGCTTATATTAGGTTATACACCATGCAAATAGAAGGAAGGAAAATGCAAGCAAGACAGATAGGAATTCATCAGTTTATGCCGGACAAGATCTGGAAATGGAAGATCCTCGAACAAAAGATAGGACAGCACCTCTATTTGCATGACTATCAAGAGATACGCCTCTCAATCCTGCAAAATCATGACGTGATCCAAGAAGGGCTCACGGTTCTGCTCGAAAAGGAAGAGGCAAAAGAGAACGGGGATACGGTTATCAAGCTCCCTCGTCTATCAGAGGCAGAGCCCGCCATTGCGCTCAGGCCGGAAGGAACCATCAGCGTGCTACATCATGCGGCTGCGACCCATGTCGATGGCGAGGTGCAGAGATTCTACTATTTCGGTGCGATGTTCCGCCGTGATCTCGGGCAAAGTCCGCGCGAGTTCCATCAATTAGGCGCGGAGCTATTAGGCAGCGATAGCATCATCTCCGTGAATGAGATCATTTCCATGGGCGTGAAGATCTGCCAAGGCCTCGGTTTGAAGGATGTTTCGCTGAAGTTAAACAGCTTCGGCTGTGAGACCTGTCGCCCTGATTTCATCGCTGATATGGAGAGTTTCCTCAAGAAGAACAAGAGTGAGCTCTGCGCGGATTGTTTCGACAAACTCATTGCCAATCCCTTTGCGGATACTCGCTGCGATGAGCCGGCATGTCTGAAGATCCTCGACGATGCGCCGGTGATGCTCAATTATCTCTGCGATGAATGCAAATCGCGCTTCGATAGCGTGAAAAAGATACAGGCGAATCTCGCCCATCAATATGTAGTAAACCCTAAACTTTACAAGAATTACGCTTATTATAACGATGTGGTTTTCGATCTCGTGATCAATAGCGGCGGCAAAGAGAGGCTGCTCGGCGGAGGGGGACGCTATGACAATCTCTCGCGAGGCATCACCGGTAAGAACATTCCCGCAGTGGGCTTCTATATCGATGTGGATATGCTGTTTGAGATCATGGATAGGCGCGGGCTTTTCATCCCTCAGGATAAGAGCTTTTGCGTGTATATCGTCTCTCATAGCAAGGAGCTGGAGATGATGGTCTTGCAGATCGCGCACGAGTTTCACGAAAACAACATCAAGACAGTGCTCAGTACAAATACGCGCACCATGGAAGAGGACGAGCTCGCAGCCAGACGCGCATATTGCGACCTCATGCTCATCGTGCGAGAAGAAAACGTTCGCGACGGCAAAGTTCTCATCCGCAACCTATCAAAAGAGCATCAAGATTATGTAAGCCTTAATGGCATCCTTTCCTCAACCCTCATCGCCCGTAAAGCTTTGAACAAAGAATAATTATCAAGGAGAATAATGATGAAATCAATCATGACCCACAGCGCTCCCGCAGCGATAGGCCCATATTCCCAAGCTGCTATGATGAACAATACGCTCTTCATCAGCGGACAGCTTGGCATTGATCTAAACACCGGTGAACTTGCAGAAGGCTTTGAAGCACAAGCAAATCTCATCTTTCAACACATCAAATCAATACTCACGGCAGCCGGCATGGGAATGTCTCATGTGGTGAAAGTCTCGGTTTTCTTGCAAGATATGAACGACTTTGCGCGCCTCAATGATATCTATGCGCGCCATTTCAGCTCTCCATATCCCGCACGTGAAGCCATACAAGTAGCACGCCTGCCGAAAGATGGACTCATTGAAATCTCTGTAATCGCAATGAGATGAGGCAAGCTTGAGCATCATCACAAAAGGCGGGGATAAAGGCGAAACCTCCCTGTTCAGCGGTGAAAGAATAGCCAAGACGGACGCTCGCGTGGAAGCCTATGGAAGCCTCGATGAACTGGGCAGCCTCATCGGGCTGGCAAAGCAATATCTCGAAGATAAGGCAGATGCCGCGCTGCTCACCGAGATACAGCGAGATCTTCATAAGATCATGGGAGAGCTTGCAAGTCTCAAAAAGCTTCCCGCCGAGTTGCTCGATGAAGCCGCCGTGGAAGAGCTCGCCGGCCATATCCATAAGATGGAGGCAAATGTCCGCTTAGAAGGCTTTGTGATCCCCGGCTCTTGCAAATCAAGCGCATGGATGGACCTCTGTCGCAGCGTTGCCCGCAGAGCAGAGCGCCGTGTGCTCAGCCTCGCCGAGATCGCTCCCATCCGCGAAAGCCTGCTCAAATATCTCAATAGACTTTCGGACCTCTTTTTCATACTCGCCCGCAAAATAGAGAATGAAAAAGGTATAATCACCCACAAATAACAGTCAAAACCGCTTAATGTCGCATAAGTTCTTTGCTTGAGCGCCCTTGCGGACTATCTTTTCTATAAACACAGTATTTTAAATAAATTAAAGGAGAATGAGAATGTATAAAATTGTATTGATCAGACACGGTGAGAGCGAATGGAACAAAGCCAATCTATTCACCGGCTGGACAGATGTTGACCTTTCCCCCCAGGGAATAGTAGAGGCAAAGGAAGCCGGCAAGCGCCTCAAAGAAGCCGGATTCACCTTCGACGAAGCCCACACTTCCCTGCTTAAGCGCGCCATCAGAACGCTCTGGATTGCCTTAGACGAGATGGACCTTATGTACACCCCAATTCATCACGACTGGCGCCTCAACGAAAGACACTACGGCGCACTGCAAGGGCTGGACAAAGCCGAAACCGCCGCCAAATATGGAGATGAACAAGTTCTCATCTGGCGTCGCAGCTTTGATACCCCGCCTCCGGCACTCACCAGAGACGACGAACGCTTTGCCGGGCACGATCCCCGCTATCGCAATCTCGACAAGGATCTGATTCCTTTAAATGAGTCGCTTAAAGACACCGTCGCGCGCACCATGCCTTTCTGGAATGAAGTGATCATCCCCCGCCTCGTAGCAGGACGCAAGATGGTCATCGTTGCACACGGCAACAGCCTCCGTGCGATAGTCAAGAGCCTCGACGGCATCTCCGATGAAGACATCCTTGGGGTAAACATCCCCACCGGCATGCCCTTGGTCTATGAATTCGACAAAGACCTCAAAGTTCTGAAGAAATATTATCTCGCAGACGAGGAAGAAGTTCGCGCTGCCGCCGAAGCAGTAGCCAAGCAAGGTAAAGCAAAGTAAGATAAATATTCAAAGGCAAGGCTGAGCAAAACACAGCCGAACAAGCCTGATAACCCATAATTTAACAAAGGTCAGAAGAGCTCTCTTTTGACCTTTCTTTTTTCAAAGCCTTTAAACTCACGATTTTACTTGACTAATAACCGCAGGCAGTTTCTTTTGAATAAAATAATATAAAGGAGTCCCATCATGGCGGTCAAAATCGATAAAGACACCTGCATCGGCTGCGGCGCATGCGTAGACACATGTCCTGTAAGCGCTCTCAGCATGGTAGATGACAAAGCAGTTTGTGATGAAGGCGCCTGCATTGACTGTGGTGCTTGCATAGCAGTTTGCCCTACCTCAGCCATCAGCGAATAAATCATAACCCAAACCAAGTATTAGGTGGAGCGGTGTCATCATTATGTACCCTCCACCTTTTTTCATAAGGAGTATCCCATGAAAAAAGCACTGATTATCTTCTTTTCCCTCGTTATAACTCTTTCTCTTTTCGCCCTTGAAGTAAGCGGCGAACAATATGGTTTATGGAGCTTGGATAACAGCCCCTATCTTCTTACGGGTGATGTAGAAGTGCCTGAGGGCACCATGCTCGTCATCGAACCCGGCGTCACCGTCCGCGCCATGGGCGACTTCCGCCTCAATGTGGAAGGCGAGATCCAAGCAGTAGGTACCGAGGCGGATAGCATTCGCTTTGAGAATGGACAAGACCCGCTCACAAACACATGGAAAGGCGTTCGCTTTGAAAACAGCTTCTTACAGAGCAACTTCAAGCACTGCATCTTTGAATATGCCGATTATGGGCTCAATTCAGTAGATAGCCCAGCCGAGATTTCATACTGCAGATTTAGCTACAACACTCGCGGGATACACCTTTTTGGCATAGGCAGCGACGACCCCGCAGTTGTGAACGTTCACAACAACATCATCGAGCATTCCGTGCAAAACGGTATAATAATCCCGCAAAACAGCAATGCCTGGATTCATCACAATGAAGTGCGCTACAACGGCACATCGCCTCAATATTATGGCGCAATACAGCTTTCAAATCAGTCTGCCGGCGGACAAAATAACCCCATCATCGAGCATAACTATGTTCACAACAACTTTAAACAAGGGATCACCGCCTGGGATATAGTGGGCGCAAACGCAATCAATGCGACCATCCGCTACAACCACATTGAATCTAACCTCACCGGCATCTATCTGCTTAATGCATCAGGAGTTGTTCACGATAATATCATCATAAATAACTTCATTCCCGGTGATGCCAACAGCGGCGCAGGAATGATGATAGGCGGCGCGACCTCTGCCCCACACATCGCCGGAAACGTCCTTACAGGCAACTTTACCGCATTTTATTTGGCACAAAACTCTGTCCCCATACTCGGCGATATTTCCAGCGATCATCCCTTTGCCTATGGCGAAAACATCATTCAAAACAACATCGATGAGAGCGGCACTTTGCACGCAATCGCCTGCGCAAGCTATACCGCGGGAGATAACATCATCATGGCGCAAAACAATGACTGGGGCGCATATACGGCAGATGAGATCATGATCGGAATAATGGATCACAGCGTGAATCCATCCTTCCCCACTGTAATTTTTGAGCCTTGGTGGGAGCCTTTGCCCGCCACCACCATCAGTGGCACTTTCGGCTGGGATGGCAATGATTATGACAGCATCCTGCCTGAAGAGCTCAAGATTCAGCTCGTCACCGTCGAAGATGGCTTAGTCTTGGATGAATATGAGCTCGAAAACAACCCCTTCTCTTTCGAGACGGAGATAGATGAGCCATTCTACGTTTTACTCTGCGCGATTGAGCCCGATGATGAGATTTGGGCAGGCGTCGGCGGACTCGATGATCTCACCATTTTCGAGCCTGCATTCGGAGAGACCATTGAACTCGACGAGATATATATCCAAAAAGACATGCACTATGTGAGGGAGATCACGGGCGCGCCATTTAATGACCCCCAATCCGATCTCATCGCCGTCTCCACAAGCTTCCTGGTATATCAACCCCATGACATCAAGTTGTTTGATGAAGACGGGCACGAGCGCTATCTCGTTCGCCAGTATATCTTAATGGACGGCGAATATGTATCGCATCATTTCCAGGATTACACTCTTTTCTACAAAACCGGAGACTTTGAACATGGCGAAATCTGGCAGCAGAGCTTTTATGAAGGCACCCAGCTGATCAATAGAGAGGTTCAAACTTTCATCGATGAAGCTGACAATCCCAGCTTTGTTTACACAATTGATGAGAGCATGGCGGCTCAGGAGTTCATTGATCAAGACGAGCACAGACTCTATCTCTATGATGCTGAGCATTATGCAGAAAACTACCTCGAGATCGTGCAATATAGCTCAAGTGAAAGACGCTTCTACAAGAGAGATAACGTGGATCATCCCAGCAATTTCCGCTATCGCATTCTCCTTGAAATGGATGAGGAAGATTACGGTATGCAGGCTCGTGACATTCTCTTTTGGTGGCAAGCTCCTGCAAGAAGCCAATCGCTTGATTATGAGGGATATAACCTGCTTGCAACCTCCCCTCACTGGAGCATTCCTACCCATGATCAGGATATCGCCTTTGATCAAAACTGTGTTGAAACTCGGCTCATCTCTGAAGGGACAACCACGATCTCCCTCACCGCATTTGCCGGAGACGAGCATTCAGACCCCGCAAACACTATCATATTAGAATATACTGTTTCCAACGAAGACCTCGTTCAAAAGCCGGAAATCAGGCTCTATCCCAATCCCGTCAATTTTGCCGGCGGCGAGGCATTAAAGATTGAAAGCAAAGAACTTGCGCAAGCAAAGATGAAGGTCTATAATCTGCGCGGACAGCTTGTTTTCAGCGACATTATCTCGGATGAGAATTACGCTTGGAACGGAATAAATAAACAAGGAAAGAGCCTCGGCAGCGGCGTTTATATGCTGCGCATCGAAACAAAGGACGGAACTAAACACCAACGTAAGATATTGATAATGAAATGACTAAAGAACTAACAAAACTTCAGAAAGCTGCCCTTGCCCTCTTTGAAGCCAAGTTGAATTGCGCACAAAGCGTATTCACCGTTTTCGCCGAGAGCTTTGGGCTATCACAAGAGCAGGCGCTCAAGATTTCTTCCACCTTTGGCGGAGGCATGAGCGTGGGCTCTTCCTGCGGCGCGATGACCGGCGGACTCATGGCTTTGGGGCTGGCTCTTGGCTACACAGAACATGACGAGGAAACCAAGGAAAGCTTCTCAAATCTCACCGAAGAATATGTTTGTCGCTTTTCAAAGCGCTTTGAGAGCATGGATTGCCGTGAGATCAAAAACCCGCATGAGCCGGAGCTTAAAGACCTGCCGGAAGAGGAGATAGAGGCTATTCTTCGTCAGCGCTGCGTGGATTGCGTTCTCTTCGCCGTATCGCTGACAGAAAATATGTTGCAAGAAAATGCCCCTCTAATATAATGGCATTTGATAAATTAAAGAGATTATTACCTTAGGAGGAATAAAATGTCCGAAATAATATACATCAAGGGACGCGAAATATTAGACTCACGTGGAAACCCCACGGTTGAAGCAGACGTACAATTAGAAACCGGCGTGCTCGCCCGCGCAGGAGTGCCCAGTGGCGCATCCACGGGAGAGCATGAGGCAGTGGAGCTTCGTGATGACGACAAGAGCCGCTATCTCGGTAAAGGCGTGCTGAAAGCCGTTCAAAATATCAACGAACTTATTGCACCCGAACTTCTTGGCGAAGAATCACTTAGCCAAGCCAATCTCGACAAGATCATGATCGATCTCGACGGCACGGATAACAAAGGCAAACTCGGTGCAAACGCTATTTTGGCAGTTTCCATGGCAGCTGCTCGCGCCACGGCAATCGAGCTGGATATCCCGCTTTATCGCTATCTCGGCGGCGTGAATGCCTTCACCCTCCCAGTTCCCATGAGCAACATCATCAACGGCGGCGAACATGCCGATAACAACGTTGATATTCAAGAGTTTATGATCATGCCCTTGGGCGCAACCAGCTTCAAAGAAGCCATCCGCATGAATGCCGAAATTTTCCACGCTCTCAAGAGCATCCTTGGCGGACGCGGACTCGCCACCTCTGTGGGCGATGAAGGCGGATTTGCTCCCAATCTCAGCTCAAACGAAGAAGCACTCGTCGTGATCGTTGAAGCGATCGAGAAAGCCGGCTACAAACCCGGTGAAGAGATCTTCATCGCGCTCGACTGTGCTGCCTCATCATTCTTGCAAGACGATGGCACATATCTCATTGATGGCAAGAATCTTAACACCGAAGAACTCATCGTTTATTACGAAGAATTGGTGAAGAAATATCCTGTTTGCTCCATCGAAGACGGACTCGGCGAAAACGACTGGGAAGGCTGGAAAGTTCTCACTCAGCGTCTCGGCGACAAGATTCAGCTCGTTGGCGACGACCTCTTGGTTACCAATCCTGAGCTCGTGCGCAAAGGTATCGTAGAAAAAGCTGCGAACTCTGTCTTGATCAAACTCAACCAGATCGGCACGGTTACCGAAACTATCGACGCTATCAACACCGCTCACAATGCGGGCTGGACCTGTGTGGTCTCTCACCGTAGCGGCGAAACCGGAGATACTTTCATCGCTGACCTCGCAGTGGCAATGAACACCGGACAAATCAAGACCGGATCAGTCTCACGTAGCGAAAGAGTGGACAAATACAACCAGCTCATCCGCATCGAAGAAGAACTCGGCGAAGCTGCCAGATATCCCGGCAAATCCGTGATCAAACAGCTTAGCTAATTATAGACGATATATATCAACATCAAGCCCTCTTTTGAGGGCTTTTTTTTGTCTGTTTTTGCGGTGTAGATGGCATTTAAAAATGGTACACGATGGCACTTGAAACTGGTACAAAAATAGCAAGTATGAGTTTCATCAAT
>DUNQ01000142.1 GCA_012839325.1 Candidatus Cloacimonadota bacterium | reverse complement strand
TACGCTCCAAAAAGCTGTCAGATTCTCAGCAAAGTTGAATGAAGTGGTACATTTTAAACTTCCGAAACTGGTACAAATTAAACTTCCCTTGACAAGCTAACATGGTGATCTCCTTGTTTTTATTTTATATATAATTTAAGTATATTGTAAGGATATGCAAATGAAATAAATGAGACGTAACAGCTCGATATCAAGCAATTAGAATAGAGAACAGAAACCGTTTCTGCAATGTTGAATACGCCGGAAAGGATTGAGAGCGAGGTCTGTAATGTCGCCTGATCCCCGGGACGAGTATATTTGATTGATAAATCATGAGTTTTGTCTCTCTTTTTCTATGTTTTGTCTGTTGCGGATCAGCTTGATGTAGTCTTTGAATATTTGGTAATCGAAGTCATCGGCATGGTGTTCCAAAACGATGGCATCGACTGCTAAGATGCGCTTTTTGAGGTGTTCGGGGATGGTGTCCCATTCTTTTTCCATGCCTTCTCGGTTATAAATTTCTTGAATATCCGTAGAGTCATCTGTTTCAAAATAATCGATGATGTATTCGTATTTTTTTACTTCATAATCTGTTACCATAGTAATAGCTCCTTTTGGTATATTTATTTAAAGCTCGCCTCTTAAGTCATTTATGATTTTAACATGCAAAGTTTTGAGGGATTTATCGTCAAGACCAAAAAAACTGATTGGGGATGTGCAGATGGATATGGCTGTAAATTGCGAGGGAAAAGAAATGCGTGGACAGGGGTGAAAAACGGCTTGAAATATTTCCGAATGGGCAGGCAAATTGGCGGTGTGTTATATGTGTTCACTAAAAAGTTATGTTCATAAGCCATACCACAGTTTTCCAAATTTTGATGGGTCATACCAAATGGCAAGTGGATAGAAAGGCAATAAATACCGCATTATTATCTTGACAGTATTATCGAGAACATTATATATGTTTGTATGCTATATAATAGCAAATCCTAATGGTTTGGAAGTAGATACCATGACATTTATTGCATCGACTAAAGCAAAAGATTATTATATAAATAAAGAGGAAAAAAATGGTAGAAAGTGAATTTGGTTTTTTTAATAGACATGGCTTAATTCCTCCATTTTTTAGCTCGCCTGCATATGGAGGATCGCCTTACAAGATTGGGCTTAGACAATTTGTGAACGATTTCTCTATTGGATGCTCAAGATTTGATAGATACAAAAGAATATCCATTTTAGAAGGATATCTTGCGTATAGAAAAATGCTTCACGGAGCCGATATTTGCTCCGGGATACAGTGGGTTAATGGAAGTTTTGTAACATATAAGGAATTGATAGAGCAAGAGGCACCAAATGATATTGATGTAGTATCTATAATTAAGCTTCCTGAAGGAGATAATCAAGAATCCTATATGGCTAAGCATCCGCAGCTTTTTGATCATGGAAAAATACACAGTAATTTATGTGTGGATGCAAATTATATTATGATCGAATCATTGGAAGTAAATGTACCGTGGTTGCTTGAACGTGCAAATTACTGGAACAACTTGTGGTCTCACCAGAAGGAGACTTTACACTGGAAAGGATATTTTTGGATAGACTTATCTCCGGAAGAAGACGCGGGAGCACAAGAAGAATTAGATAGGATTAAAAAAAGGAGTTGAAAATGCAAAGAAATAGAATTCATCAGCTCCAGGCGGAGCAAAATCAATTAAAAAACATGATATCTCGCACTCCGGCAGAGAATGTTATTGATATCAAAGGCTTTGAATATCGTTTAGGTCGCGTTTCAGAAGAATTAGAAGAGCTGCAAACAGGATATCGGGAGCCCGCTAAAACGGTTCTTTATTTTCGAGGAAAGCCCGTAGTGGGCACAACGGGCGTATTCGCTAAGTTTGGCGTTGAGGCGGTTGATCAATATAACGATGTAGTAATGGCTTTAGCTGCACAGATATCCGGGAAAACCCTGGGAGATAGGGGTGTAATTCCAAAATTTAAAGATAATCAACTACTTATTACAGGAACAGCTTTGGGCTCATTTGGCTTTGAATTGGAAGAAAATCTTGAACAGCTTGATAATATATCGGAAGCAGATAGTTCACTGATGGAAGTCTCGATGAAAAAAGCTTTGAGCATACTAAAAGCATCTTTGGAATCTGACGAGGATTTGATGGATGAGATTGATGAATTGGACGATCGCGCAATATCGTTGATCCATAATTTTCTTGATACTATGGCAAAAAATGAGGCTTATTGTGCAGTAGAAGTTGATGAGGAGTATTTCTCGTTTGTTGATTATGATCAGGTGCAAAGGAGCGCCAGCAGGTTCGATAAAAACAATATTACAGAAGAAAATACACATCTGACGGGAGAATTCATCGGCGCACTACCGGAATCAAGAACATTTGAATTTAAACTCTTTGAATCAAACGATATAATCAAAGGCAAGATAGCAAACACGATAGATGATGTTATGGTCATAAATCGCAACTTAGAAAAACAACTAAAAATCAAGGTGCAAAAAAAGACCGTCGGAAAAGGAAAACCGAGGTTTACTCTGCTTGATTTCGCCGAGATTGAATAGTATTATACATTCACCATCATATTCATTCAGCCCCTGCATAGGGGCTTTTGTTTTGGCACTCAAAAATGGGCTTATGAGACTAATTTCCAAAAGCTTTGTCCAAAGCGAGCAAGGGGCTTATCGCGGGATACACAGCCTTCAAATCCGCATTCTTTTCGCTCAATCAATAAATATTCCTTGACTCTTATGGCATTGCTATTAAAGGGGATTTATAAGTAATATTTGGAGCACCGATGAACATACATTTTCGCGATGTGCAAACCGGCAGCGTAGAAGCCAGAGCCGTCATAGAGATAGCAGAAGGGGTTTTTCTCAACGAGGTGACTATACTCAATCTCGAAGGAGAGATAGTTGTTGAATTCCCCATGAAGAGCTTTGTCGGTAAGAGCAGACGAACACACTATATTGAAATTGTTACTTTTGAAGACAACGATAAACGCACGCTTTGGGAGCTTGAGATCAAGAATGCCTATCGCGAGTGGCGTAAAACGAATCAGAAAGTCTTGGTTTACGAAGATAAATAAATAAAAATAAATGGAGGATCAAATGATCACCGATCTTAATTCAGCCTTATCCGCAAACATCAAAGGGATGAAGCGCTCCGCAATCCGTGAGCTTTTGAAATATCTCGGAGCTCCCGGTTTAATTTCTTTCAGCGGCGGTTTCCCCAGCCCGCTTACCTTCCCGGTAGAAGACCTCAAAGAAATAATGAACGACGTAATGGAAAAAGAGGCAGCTTTTGCCTTGCAATATGGAGCCACCGAAGGTGATGCATTGCTCCGCGAACTTTTAGTAAAACGCTATAACGAGCAAGGGATCAAGATGGAGATGGAAAATCTCATCATCACCACTGCATCTCAGCAGGCTCTTGACCTCATCGCCAAGATGTTTATCGACAGAGGCGACTATGTAATAGTTGGATTGCCCTCATATCTGGGCGGACTCTCCGCATTCAATTCCTATGGCGCCAACATGATTGGTATTCCCATGGACGATGAAGGCGAAGATCCTGAAATCCTTGAAGCCGAGCTCAAGAAGCTTCAAGCTATGGGCAAAAAGCCTAAATTCCTCTATCTCATCCCGGACTTCCAAAATCCTGCCGGCGTCACCATGAGCGAAAAGCGCAGAAAAGAGATCTTGGAACTTGCTTACAAATATGACGTAATGATTATCGAAGACAGCCCCTATCGCGAACTTCGCTATGAAGGCGAAACTCAGAAGACCATGTATGAGATGGACGGCACCGGTCATGTGATCATGCTGGGAACCTTCTCCAAGATCTTCTGCCCAGGCTTCCGCATAGGTTGGGTGGCTGCTCATCCGGATGTCTTAGACAAGATAGTGGTAGGCAAGCAGGCAACAGACCTCTGCACTCCT
>DUNQ01000031.1 GCA_012839325.1 Candidatus Cloacimonadota bacterium | reverse complement strand
GATAAAATCAACTTTTCTCTCTTCTAAAATGCTCATAGTAGAGCGGACTTTCTCCACGAGTTCATGCTCAGCGCTTCCTTTTGTAGAGAAAGAGAGCAGCGCGACTTTCGGATCGTCGCCCATAATGCTTTTACGCGTAGTGGCAGTGGAGGTGGCAATATCAGCCAATTGTGCATCGGTGGGATCCGGCACTACGGCACAGTCTGAGAAAAGCAGACTCTCCTCACCTTCATTGGGAGAGACCATGATAAAGGAGGATGAGACCGTCTTGAGTCCCGGCATCACGCCCACGACCTGCAAAGCAGAGCGCAAGACATTACCGGTGGTATTTGCTGCTCCGGCAACCATTCCGGATACCAGTCCTTCATGCACCATCATGGCTCCGAAGAAGAGCGGATTTTGCATGGTTTCAAGCGCGGTTTCTTTAGTGACGCCTCTTTCTTTGCGCTTTTCATAGAAGATCTCGGCAAAGTCTTGAAGCTTTTCATGGTTGGCGGGATCGATGATCTCCATGCCGTCCAGCTTCACGCCGATTTCAGCAGCCTTAGCTGTGACCTGATCTTTGTTTGAAAGCAAAACTACTTTTGCAAGCTTTTCACTCACGATAATGGCAGCAGCTTTGATGATTCTTTCATCAAGCGCTTCGGGTAATACAATTGTGCCTCCGATTTCTTGGGCACGTTTTTTCAAGTTTTCAAGGATGTGCATTTATTCTCCATTTGTTTCAATTTCGACAACGAGCTGAGAAAGATCGGCAACGCGATTGAACTCACGGCGTATATTATAAAGCAAGGCATAGCGGTTTTGCCTGATCTTTTCATCTTCACAATTCACCAAGACCTCGTCAAAGAAGTGATCGATATCCGGGCTGAGGCTCACTAATTCTTTCAGCGCGCGTTGATAGTCCAGCTTCTTGAGCGCCTCGCCTATCCTGATGCTGAGCCCGCCTAAGGCTTCATGCAGCCTGCGCTCTGCCTCGTGCTCAAACTTGCCTTCATCCAGCGATGCAAAGCTTTTTTCATTGGCAATGATGTTTGCCACGCGCTTATATCCCGTAACGAGGCGAATAAAATCGTCCTCTTCTTTTTGGGATTGCAAAGAGCGAGCTTTGGCGATGATATCCGGGATGCTGCGTATCCTTGCGCGGATTACGGCGGCGATCACATCATAGGGGATGCCACTTTGTTTGAGCAGCCATTCCACTCTTTGCACGAAGTAATTCTTCAAATATCCACTTAAATCTTCGGGACCGCCTTCTTTGGGCCCCACGATCCTGATTGCATCGCTTATTAGCTCAACCATATCCAGATCCCACTCTCTTTCGGCGATGATCTGAACCGCACCGCCCGCGGCACGACGCAAGGCAAAGGGATCGGCACTGCCGGTGGGTAAAAGTCCCACGCCCACTATTGCCGCCACTGTATCCAGTTTGTCTGCAACTGCACAAACCGCACCCTCAAAGGTGGTGGGCAAGCTATCATTGCCGCCTCTGGGCATATAGTGTTCATAGATGGCTTCGGCTACGGTGGGGTCTTCTCCGCTCACCAAGGCATATTCTTTGCCGATATATCCTTGCAATGCGGCAAATTCATTCTCGCCCAACATGAGGGTGACGAGATCTGCCTTACACAGCTCGGCTGCACGCAGGGCACGGCTTTTCTCAGCTTCATCGGCACCGAGCCTGTCGCAGATGATCTCCACCAGCGCCATGATGCGCAGACGCTTGTCATCCAAAGAGCCCAGTTTCGCCTGAAAGACCACATCTTTGAGCTTAGGCAGATAGCTCTCTAAAGGCGTTTTACTATCTTCTTCAAAAAACCACAGCGCATCGTCCAAACGCGCTTTGACCACCTTCTCATTGCCTGCACGGATGATGTCCGAAGCCTCGGGATCGCCATTGGAGACGAAAACAAACTTATTTGTCAGCTTCTCATCTTCGTCATACACAGAGAAATATCTCTGATTTTGGCTAATGGTGGAGGTGATTACCCTCTCCGGCAAGCTCAGATATCCCTCATCAAAGCTGCCTATCACGGGCGTGGGATATTCCACAAGATTGCTCACCATATCCAAGAGCCTTTCGTCTTCTTTTACGCGATAGGGACTTCCCTCAAATAGCGCATCGGTCTCTTTTCTGATGATTGCCTTTCTTTTATCATGCGAGGGGATCACATAATGAGCTTCCAAGAGCTCTTCATATTTGGCGGGACTTGGGATAACAATTTCTTTATCAAGTCCTAAAAATCTATTTGCATAGCTGATATTCCCGCTTTTGATGCCGTGGAACTCAAGCTCTATCACGCTCTCATCCATCATTGCTATGATATGGCGAACGGGACGCAGGAAGCCGAAGTCTTTATCCTTCCAAAGCATTTTCTTTGGTAGCGGGATGGTGGGAACAACCTTTAATATCCAGTCTTTGAGTATCTCTTGGCTCAGCCTTCCTTTTTGGATAAAGCTGACCGCCATGAACTCACCCCTGGGAGTATCGACGATGCTCCAATCCTCTTCTCCGGCGCCGCTACTACGCAAGAATCCTGCGCCTGCTTTGGAGAGATTACCTTCTTCGTCGAAAGCAATCTTTTTAGAGGGACCGGTCTTTTCCACTTTGACATCCTCTTGCTTTTCAGGGATGCCTTTTGCGAGAATGCTCAAGCGACGCGGAGTGCTGTATGCAGTGATCTTTTCCGCGCTCAAGCCTGCTTCTTTCAGGGTTGATTCAAATGAATTTTGCAGATGTTTCAGTGCCGGTGCTAAAAAGCCATCCGGCAACTCTTCTGTTCCCAGTTCAAATAAAAATGACTTCAAATATATTTCCTTAACCTAAACTTATATTTCAAAACTTATACCCCAAAGAAAGCCTATTGCTAAGCCCTAAGTCTCCTAAAGAGACCACTGCATAATCCAGCTGCAGCTTTGAAAGAGTGTAGCCCACACCCATGCTAAATCCACCCAGGAACCCCATATTACCACCCATATTATAATCGCCGAAATCAGTTCTCAGTCCTGCTCTAAGCGCCAAAACCGAGAGAGGCAGATACTCCGCACCTATGCGCGCACGGACGCTCTCAGAACTCGCCTTCTCCAGCTCGAAAGAGCCCAAAAGCTTCTCGTTTGCCTGCATGCTGATGCCGGCAGAGTAGATCAGCGGAAGCCCTTCTCTGTGCTTTGCTTCCGTGTAATAAGAGGTCTGCAACCCAAGATTTCGTATGCTGAGCCCCACCTTGATCTTTTCATTTGCAGTGTGATGCAAAAGCCCGAAGTCCAGCGCTACGGCACTTGCAGATTTATCGTCAATACTATCCGAGATCATCTTAAGAGTTGCGCCGATATCTATGCCGTCATTGATATAATGAGCCATGCTGCCATAGAGGATAAAGCTATGTGCACCAAATGTTTCCCCTGTATCCACATACTCGTTGGAAGCCGAGATCTCCGTTCTATCCATCAACCCGCTATTCCAATATTTTATCCCGCCGCCAAAAGCCATCTTATCATCCACGGGATGAACGTATTGCACGCTGCCGCCGCCGCTTCCCACAAAGTATGAAGCAAGGCTGCTGGATACGCTTTTGCCGGGACTTTGTAGTATCACGGAAGGATTGAAAAACAGCCCTTCGGCATTTGCGGGGATGCTGTTAAAAGCTTCGCCCATCGCGGAACTGCGAGCCTGATAGTTGTGTCTCAGCGTGGCAAACCCGGTGCTGCCGGCATTTTCACTTTGAGCCGGGAGCAGCGCTATCGAGCCCGCCAAGAGCAGCAAGAATAATGCTTTCCATTTGTTGAACATTCTGATACAATTCCTCTTCATTTTTGGCTTGCAACATGGCATGCCGTTTATCGTCCTGACGCAGATATTCGGAAAGATGCCTCAAGACTTGCATATATTGAACGTTAGAATCCTGGGGCACAGCGATCATAAAGACCAAATAGACCGGCTCGGAATCCACCGAACCAAAGTCCAGCCCCTCATTTAGCAGGCAAAGCGCAATCCCCAGCTTGTTCACGCTGTGATCACGCGCATGAGGAATGGCTATTGCGCGCCCGATCCCCGTGCTCATCGCCTCTTCTCTGCTTTTCACCGCTTTGATAAAAGTATCCGTATAAGCAAGAACATCATGCTCATGAAGGAGCTTTACCATATGTTCCAAACACTGGTTTTTGGAAGCGAATCCTTCCACTTTGCGGGTCATCTCTCGCCGAAAAAGAGTGTTCATGTTTTCACCTGTTTTTTATGTTAAAAGCCATTGTTTTTTAATCCCTGCAACCGTCAATCTATTTTTAAGGGAAGAATCAACGTGAAGCAGCTACCACTGTTTAATTTGCTCTCAACCTCAAGCTCCGCACCTATCAAGCGTGCAAAATTTGAGGAAAGAATAAGCCCCAAACCGCTGCCCGCCTCGTTCGCCGTGCCATATTGCCTAAGCTCGCTATTAAGACTAAATATGTTATTGAGATATTTTCTGGGAATACCTATGCCTTGATCCAACACGCTGATTTCCACCTTATCATCTTTGACGGCAACCGTAATACGCACCTGCGATTCATTCTCGGAAAACTTAACTGCATTGGAAACCAGATTCCTGATGATCACCGAGATCAAGCGCATATCACTATAGATTCTGATATCTTCATCCATCCCTATGATGACTTCCAAATTCTTTTGCTGTATGGATGTCTCAAACTGTTTAACCGCATATTCTATCAAGGGTTTCAGCGACACATATTCCTTTTGCAGCATGATTTTACCCGTCTGCAGGCGAGACCAATCAAGCAGATTTTCCAAGAGAACGTGAATGGTGCGCGCGGAGTTATTCACCTGTCTAAATGCAGCATGCAGATCTCTTTTCTCTAACTCATTACAATTATCCATCATGAATTCGGAGAGTGAGATCACCGCATATATGGGATTTTGCAAGTCGTGAGCAAGCAGCGTGAAAAACCTATCTTTACTGGCATTCATCTCCGCGAGTTCATGCGCCAAACTACTCAGCTGCTCGTCCTTTTCCCTGCGCCGGCTGATATCGCGGATAAATCCGTCCAAGATCAAGGGATTGCCATCTTCATCATAGAAAGCGCAGCCCGTTTCCAAGACCCATGTTATTACGCCGGATTTGTGCATAATTCTATATTCTATCTGAAATTGATTACCGGACGCCACTCCCTCGTTGATGGTATTGCGCACGAGATCTCTATCCTCGGGCACGATGAGTGAATCATAGCTGAGCACTGCATTGTGTATGAGTTCGTGCGGATGGTATCCCGTGAGCTCATGACATCTTTCAGACAAAAAGAGCATAGTCCAATCTCCATCGTTTTTACAGCGATATGCTAAGCCCGGCAAATTGTGTAATAGGTTTGCCATCATCAGCTTAGCATCACCGTCAAAAGCGGGATCCGAGAGTTGGTCTAAGTCCTTGTTTCTATGTTTTGTTTTGTCCTTTTCCATAAAAAGCATAGTGAACTAAATGGCACTATTTTGTCAAGACCCAAATTTTGCCTGCAAAGCCCTCCCTCTTTGCAGGCATCTAATACACTATGAATTTATAACGATAAACTTACCTGAAGCCCGTGATTTACCATCATTTACTTGGTAGAAATATATGCCGCTGTTTAGTCCCGAGATATCCAAGTTTCTGTCGTTTTGCCTCAGCATATTCTTTTTCACTAATTGACCGCGCAGGTTGAAGATGGAGACTGTGGTCTCGCCAAACATCTCACCTTCCAGCTTGAGCATTCCGCTCTGATGCACGGGATTGGGATAAACTCCAAATATCGCTGCAGGAGCCACCTCATCGCTGATGGAAACCGGCTCCGCCCATATCTTGATATCCGAGGGCATCATCCCAACCGTGTAGCTTCCCCACGGAATGAAATCCTCATCATAGACCTCAACGGTGCCGTTATCACCCCAATTTGGCAAAAGCAGAGCTATAAACTGATCACTTCCGCAGATATCCGATGCACTGAAGGCAGGCGCCGAAAGAGCCTCCGCCTCAAAGCCATCAAAATAGTAAGAATACATTGCATCGCCGGAGCTATCCGCCACAAATGCCACGCCTTCGGGATTAAACCAGATATTCCCCGGAGTTCTACCCAATTCAAACGTGGTGATGATATCAGCATCCTCGTCCAAGATTACTATCTGTCCGCTGATATCCGCCCAATTGCCCGTGCAGGAGACGTGGATATTCTCTTCATGCACAACCACATACTGCGGATTTGCCGGCATTTCAATATCATGCACAATAGAAAAGCTATCCAATTCTATCACCACCAAGGCGCTACCGGCATGATCTAACATATAATCGCCGCTGCAAACCGCGTAGAGCTTTTCATTGTAGATCGCCATCCCCTCGGGAGCTACGCCCGCATACACGGAAGCCACGACTTCGCCCGTATCGAGATCCATCTTATAAATCTTGCCCGTAAATAGTCCGCTGATATAGCCAAAACCTTCGTGCAAAACCATATCCCAGGGATTGCTGCCCACTTCCACCAAGTAATTTGCCAAAGTTTGACCGCTGACGGGATCTATCTTTTGAATGGAATTGTCGCCGGAATTGACCACCCACAAGGCGTCTTCGCTAACAGCGAGCTTATTAGGAGAATTGCCTAAAACGGCAAAGTTGTTTTCAGCCTGAGCGTTGTCGGTATCAATACGGCTGAGCGTGCGCGATTGGGAATTGACCACCCATATCGTCTCTGCGCCTAAAACACTGATCAGCACAAGCGCAAAGAGTATCAGGATAATTTGTCTGAGTTTCATCTGTTCACCTCTTTTTTAATGATTGTGACTTGAGATGAACGCTAAACAGGATTGATCTCAAAACTCCGGAGATCTCACCTCTAAGATACTTGCTGGCAGGTTTCCTGGCTCACAGCGGGTTGCTCGGATTGTGTTTCCGTCAGCGTCGAGCCCAGCCTTCCCATTTGATTTTTTTCAAACAGTGGCAAAACTCACCCGTGATGCTGCATACAGTGGCGGAGGCCGCTTCGCTTGCGAATTCCCTATTACCTATGAATAGCACCGTCAAGTCACGATGCCAAGGATAAAATATAGTGTGAAAAGTCAAGGAGTTTGTTGTGCTCACGTCGTTCGCCGATTTAGCGATTTAGGGATTTGGCGATTTAACGAGCTGCTATGCTTTCGCGACCGGTGCGGTGATATCCCGTTGTCGCGGCCGGTGTGGGAACGCCCTCGTTGCCACGAGCGACAACAGCCCACATTAGCAACAGGATGCCGCTTAACCAAGCACAAAAACCTTTGCTTTCTCGGTCAATGAGGCCATAAACTTACCAGATTTTCATTGAGACAAATAAAGCAAACTATTCTCTAAATAAGCTCATTAACGTGGTATATCTTTTCCAGTTGTATTGACCCTTAACATTAAACCCATTTGTATTGAGCACTCTCAACAAAGACCCATTCCCAACAGCCAAATCCCTCAGTCTTGCAGCATTCTTAAGCAAATTCATCTCAGAATATAAATACCATTCTTCCAGCAACTCAAGCATCTCTCTTTTATCTTGTTCTTTAATCTGCAAAAGCTTCTCAAACTTAAGTTCAAAGTCAGGCTTGGCTATAGAATTGATTATCGTAAGAATATCTTGCATGGTATTTTCCTTGCCGGAAAGAAAGTCCCAAAGCTCATCTGCAAGTAGCACCTCAGCCTCAGCAAAATATTTCGTGCAATTGATATTGGCTTCCATAAACCTTTGCTTGTTTGAACTACAGGGATCCTCATCTTCCGTATCAACCGTACGATCAAAAGGGAAACCAATATAAAAGTATACATCTTTGCCAGGATATGCTTTCCGCAAAGCAGCTTTTCCTTCTAGTATCTTTTGTTTTTCTCCCTTAAATTCACCCGAATTAGGCTGAACGGTCTTAAGTTCTATTGCTACAACCTCTGTGTCAGTTTCATAAAACACATCAGCCGAGAAATTCGTAGCTTCAACGAGCGCGCCACCTTCTGCAGCCAATATCATATCATCTTCTTCTCTTCGATTTGGCAATTTATTTGAATTACTAAGATCCGTTATCAGATCACTTATCATGCTCTTCTGCGCAGAGCTTATTTTCAGGTTTCCAAGCTTCTTAGATGTCCATTCCTTCTTTTCACCATCAGAAAGAATGTGGGCTACATTCTCAAAAAACGTCTGTCCCAAAGTCGTGTTTAAACCATGCATCCAACTGCTTAATCCTATTAGCCTTGCAACACTTATATTGCTCTGACCGATCTTGTCAGCGAATGCTGCTAAAAAAGCCTTATGAAATGGAGCATTTCTAATACTCTGTTTTGAGTTTGGGAAAAGTTTAAATCTGTGAACGAGCACCCTAATAACTTCAATTGCTATCTCTTCTTGTGTTTTCTTTTCCAAGTTCATTGTTCTTTGTCCTTTAGATGAAATATGGTTTCGGCATAAGCGCCTTTGTCTTTTTCAGTTCTATTCAAAACAGGGCGTTTATATTGATTAACTATTTGCATTCCAGCCAGTTCAGCAATCTTGGGATACAGGTTATGTTTATCATTAGCCACCAAAAACACATCGTAGTCATCGCTCAAAAATCTCTTTGAATTATTTAAAACTGCCGCAACACCTTTTGTATAAGACTCTTGTGCCTCTCTACCCTGCCCCCTAAATAGAGGTCCAATCTCAAGATCATCATTTCGGGCAAATCCAAAGAGATCATAAGCATAGGCGTGCTGTTCATGATAGTCAATCAGCCCCACGTAGGGCGGTGAAGTAAAGATGCCCTTAATTCCCTTAGACTCTATCATTTCGGCAAAATCGGGCATGATATCGCTCACTCTTTTGATGATATCCACATTTCTGCTATCATCCGTAAGGCAAATCTGATATGTATCTGTTCTTAATTTATCAAATTGTGTGATGCGCTTAATTGTGTCTTTTGAATATGTGTTCCACCATCTCAATATCGATAGCAGAGGCTTACAAATCTTGCCATGTTTCGCACAATAATAGCTTTCTGATACGGGATCTTTGAGGGTAGCCAAATCCGCATGTGTAGTAGCTCTGCAACTTCTAACTGTTCGGCTTAAAACAATTGCGAGTATCTTTCTTGTTTTCGGGTTTTCAACCTTTTGTATTTCTTTATATACAAAATCAATTTCTTCTCTAACGGGTGTTAAAAACCATTTATCAAGGAATGTATCATCACTATCTTGCAATAGTTTAACTCCATATTCATCAACGAGCGCATGATATGTTTTCAAAAACTCTTTTTCTTTTTCCGGAACGTAGCTCTTCTCATCAATTACCCCATTTCTAACCTTGTATCTATAGTCGGGGCTGGGAAAGTGCTTTGCATTAAATGCACCAAGCTCGTCTAATATGCGTCTATCAAGTTCCAGTGTTTTTGAATCCGTGAGAAATAAACGCAAGGCTTTTGTGATTCTTTTTGTTTCCCGTTCAATATCCAGTATGTCATACTTGCTGATCTTACTGCCGGATATCATTACATTAAAAGCAGATACGTCTACACCTATTGCATTGATGCCCAATTCATTTGCTTGAATTAATGTGGTGCCGCTTCCCAAAAAGGGATCAAGAACGATGTCTCCAGGCTTGAAAAAGATTTCCTGCTTAAAGCTATCTGTATGTTGATCAAGGAAATACTCTACCAGCTGAGGTATAAATTTTCCCTTATATGGGTGCAATCTATGCACGTGTTTAGTGGTCTGAGCTTCGGTATATTGCTCAAATGATAGATCCCAATTTAAGTCATCACCTAATATCTTTTTCCAGCGTTCTTTACGCGAACTATTGTGAGACTTGTAATACTTCTCCAATTCTTCTTTGGAAACTAAAACATTGCCGGCATCATCATGCTTTTCGATTCTTCCATACTGGACTAAATAGCTGATGTTTGATATGCTTACTGATCTCCCAAGATGATTTGATGCCCACAGGCTCGCGTCTTTCAAGCTGATAAGGTCTACCTTTGCGCTTTCCACTAAATATCTCCTCTTATCTTTTTATGTAATAAATTATAGTTCACCTTTGCAACTCTATTTAAGTTCTCTTTTGTGTCAATAAAAAAGCAGTGTTTGTTCTAAAACGTCGTGAGTCTCAATGCCATGAACGACAGCGGTTGTCGCGTGGTGCGGTGGTCGCGGTCGGGGTGGGAACATCTTGTTGCTACGAGCGACAGTATCCCATTTAAGCTATCTCATACAAAGAGGCTCTCAGCTGAGGACCTCTTTAAATCATAAGTTTTCTAATTTACCTTATCAGTTTACTGATCTGCAAACCCGAAAGCCAATAATGCTATTCTTGTAAGCAGGATTATTATCGCTGCGATTTGAAACACGGCAGTATCTGTCGTTGAGACTCCAACAACCACCACGTATCATGCGGTCTGACCCGCTTGCAGGACCCCTTGGATTGTTGGAAGGACTACTGCTGTAATATGAACTACCATACCAATCCCAACACCACTCAAAAACATTGCCACTCATATCGTATATCCCGAGCCCGTTGGGAGCCTTTGTGCCCACATGAAACATGGTGCTGGCATTCTCATTATACCAAGCCACATCTCTGGCATTATCTGAGCCACTATAGAAATAATCCGGATTGTTTGTAGCACCGCGAGCGGCATATTCCCATTCTGCCTCCGTGGGCAAGCGATAACCATTGGCGTTCCAATTGCAAATCGCAGCACTCCAAATTGAATCATCGTCACCCGTGCTTGGCACCTCTCCCCAATTATCAGGATTGGTAGAACCGGCTATGCTATATGCCGGCACGAGCTTTTCTCTCATACTGCGTAAATTACAGTATTTAATAGCATCATACCAACTTACATTGTAAACAGGATAATTGTTTTCTACTCCCCAATCGACTGAGGGATTGGAACCCATGATAGCTTTGTATTCATCTTGGGTCACTTGATATTTGCCGATATAGTAGGAGCTGAGGGTGACGCTGTGAGTGGGAAACTCATTGCTATGTCCCTGATCTCTGGTATCGCCCATAATGAAGGTGCCGCCGGGAACCAAGACCAGCTCGCCAATGTCCGGGATTTCCGGTTCTGTAGTTTTATTTCCACAACTAAATATCAATGTGGTTAAACACAACACAAAGACGATTAAGGCAATATCTTTGAACTTTTTCATGGTATTTCTCCTTTGCTTATTATTTAGGTGAAAATGAAAATCGTCGGGTGCGTTCTGAATCGGCATAATATCTAACTCTTTGTTTCTCTAGTTGATGAGTGCGCATTATGCTCTCAAGTTATTCTTGATTTGTGTTCATTAAGATTACTGATTGCACGATATAAGTTTATAAAATATTTGTCAAGTAGATTATGGAATAAAACATTCCTTCGCCGATTTAATGTGATAGAAACTGCGATTTATCGGTCAATGAGGGATTTAACCTACCAATCTATATGGGGTACTGTCGCGATCGGTTTGGGAACGCCCTCGTTGCCACGAGAGACAAGTGTTGCGCTGTCTCGGTCGGGGTGGGAACGTCCTCGTTGCCACGAGAGACTGCATTCCTTAATAAATAGAACTCGGATTTGACGGATCGAAGGGATTGCGCTCACTTTGTTCACCGATTTAGCGATTTAAGGATTTAACGGGATAGAAAGCTATCGCTTTATCGGTTAACGAGGGCGTTAACCTACCAAACTATGTGGAATGCCTCGGCGCATAAACTATAAATAAACAGAAAACTAAAACAAATTCCACAAAAACAGATTGCAGAGAAAAAAACATCTTGCGTCTCAAAGCCACAGTCAATATTTTAATATCGATACAAAGCGAGCGAATGCTCGTAAAAACCGCGTTTTTTCATGCGAGGAGAGCATGCATGACAAACATCAGGGCTAACTCCCTGCTTCCCTATTAATTACAGCTTAGCTTCCGCTTATGATATGCTCATGCTTATGACCACATCATGACCACATCATCACGAGAACCCAATAGGGAAGCTATGGAGAAAAAGTGTTCAGGAAAGGTCAATCAATAAATATTTCGCGAAATAAAGCTTGACAAATATGCCGCTAAATTTATATCGACATTAAATTATTGATTAAACAAAGACGCGCTGACGTGTAAAAGTTCGACAAGAAAAACATGATAAACGCGCAAAAAAAAGAACAGTAAGATGTAAACGATAAAAAACGACTCAGACAACTCCAAAAAGCCCGGATTCCTTCTCCCGGGCTTTTTCTTTTACCCATGCATATTCCAAGGTCAAAACTCCCGTTAAAATTGCCAATATTCAGGAAAAGTATTTGAGATTTCATAAAAACTGATATATCTTATCTTTAAATAAGAAAAATACACCAAAAAAGGGAGTGCGACATGATTATCTTTTATAAGACTCAGAAATTAAAAGAGATACAATCTTTTTATCAAGGCAAGATGGGTATGAATCTCTGGCTCGACCAAGGCTCCTGCCTGATCTTTGAAAAAGGCAATTTGAAGCTGGGCTTTTGCAATTCAGACGAAGCTGAAACCGCCGGAACGATCACCTTTCTCTATGATTCCATAAAGGAAGTGGACGCCGTTTATCAGACCTTTGAGGAGATTTCCACCACAAAACCTAAGGTAAATCCCGATTATAATATCTACCATTTTTGGGGCAAAGACCCCGAAGGCAGAAGCCTGGAATTCCAATATTTCCTTAAACCAGGTGAGTGCCCGGAAGGCGCGGAAAACCCCATAGAAATCCTCAATCCCGATGAGAGCAAACCAAAGCTTTTGCTCACGCGCCTCATCCCGCAAAATGCCATTGATCTTTTAAGCGAAGTGTTTGAAGTTCATGCAAATACCGCCGAGCGCGGACTCAGCCGTGAAGAGCTGTTGGGAGCCGTAGCGGATAAAGATGCGCTGCTCTGCCTGCTTTCAGACAAAATCAATGCCGAGCTCATGGACAAAGGCAAAAAGCTCAAAGTGGTTTCAAACTATGCCGTTGGTTATAATAATATCGATCTTGATGCCGCAAAAGAGCGCAATATAGCGGTTTGCAACACTCCCGGTGTGCTCACGGAAAGCACCGCCGATATCGCATGGTCGCTGGTCATGGCTGCCGCGCGGCGCATCCCGGAAAGCGAGATTTTCCTGCGTCAGGGCAAGTTCACGGGCTGGGAACCCATGCTATATTTAGGACAAGACGTGCACGGTCAAACCTTGGGAATCTTAGGAATGGGACGCATAGGCCAAGCAGTTGCGCGAAGAGCCACAGGCTTTGGCATGCGCATCATCTATCACTCACGCACTCCAAAAGAGCTGGATTTTGAAGCCGAATTGGTGGATTTTGAGACTCTGCTTAAGGAGAGCGACATCCTGAGCTTACACAGTCCGCTCACGCCCGAAACCGACGGTCTCATCGGCGCCAAAGAGCTCGCCATGATGAAGAAAAGCGCTGTCTTGATCAATACCGCCCGCGGTCAGATCGTGGATGAAGAAGCCATGATCGCGGCGCTGAAAAATGGTGAAATCTTCTCTGCGGGATTAGACGTCTTTGCACAGGAACCCTTTATCCCGGATGAACTTATGCAGTTGGAAAACGTTGTGATGCTTCCGCATATCGGTTCGGCGAGCTTCAAGACCCGCTCCGACATGGGCGAACTTGCCGCAAAAAATGCCATCGCGATCGTGCAAGGCGAAGAGCCTCCGGCAAGAGTAATCTAAGAAATTATAGCAAAAAAACAAGGCCGCAAAAAAAGGAGAATTTGCGGCCTTTTTGTGTGTTGAGGGCTATTAGGGTTTAAAGATACTTCTTGATCTTTCCCTCTATGAGGTCACGGATTTCTTCCATGCGCTCTTTTGTAGTTGCTTCATAGCGTGTGACGAGAACCGGCGTGGTATTTGAGGCACGAATGAGTCCCCAACCATCGTCAAAAGTGATGCGTGCGCCATCGATATCGTTCACGTTATAGCCTTCTTCTTTGAATTCTTGGCAAACCTTGTCCACCACTTCAAACTTACGGCTATCTTCACATTTGGTATGTAATTCGGGAGTATTGAACATCTTGGGTTGATCTTCCAGGAAGCGGCTCACGGGAAGCTCGCTCTTTGCCACGATCTCCACGAAACGGCAACCGGCATAAATGGCATCGTCATAGCCCAGATAGCGATCGCCCAAAAAGACGTGTCCGCTCATCTCGCCGGCAAATTCCACGCCAACTTCTTTCATATACATCTTGATATTGGCATGTCCTGTTTTATACATAATTCCTTTGCCGCCATAGGCTTCGATATCGTCGAAAAGAACTTTGGAACACTTCACGTCCGCTATCACGCCCTTGCCGGGATTCTTCTTGAGATAGTCGCGCGCGAGTATGTTCAAAATCTGATCGCCATAGAGCATTTTGCCTTTTTCGTCCACCACTCCGATGCGGTCTGCATCACCGTCTAAGCCGATTCCCACCTCATATTCGGCTTCCACGATATCGCGGCTGAGATCCACCATGTTTTCCTCAACCGTGGGGTCGGGATGATGATTGGGAAAATCGCCGTCAGGATCTGTATACATTTCAATAACTTCACAGCCTTTCCTACGCAGGATTTCGGGAAGATAGGGTCCGCCCATGCCGTTTCCGCCATCCACGATGACCTTAACGGGGCGCTCAATCTCAATATTATCAGTAATATAGTCAATATAAATGTCCGAGATTTCGTCGTTTTGCTTAAGCGTGCCTTCGCCTTCTACAAAACGCTCGTCCAAGATGCGCTGAAGCAGCTCTTGAAGCTCTTCGGCATAGACGCTGCCAAGGCCAAGATTGAGCTTGCAGCCGTTATATTGAGAAGGATTGTGGGAGGCTGTGATCATCGCGCCGCCGTCCATCTTAAGCTTCCAAATCGCAAAATAGAGAACGGGAGTGGCAACCAAGCCCACATCGGTGATATCACAGCCGGTTTCCATTGCACCGCGGATAAAGGAATCCATAAAACTGCGGGTGGTATGACGCGCGTCTCCGCCGATGACAATTGTTTTCAAGCCTTTTTCGCGCAGCATAGAGCCAAAGCCTTTGCCGATGAGATAGTAGCTCTCGGCATTGAGCTGCTCATCCACGATGCCGCGGATGTCATATTGTCTAAAAACTTCTTTCTTAATCATTTAAACCTCATTTATTCGTTAATTAATAATACTTGTTTGATGGATGGGATGATGTTTTGAATTGCTAAAGCGCGATGCGAAATCCTGTTTTTGGTCTCGTCGTCGAGCTCGCCGTAGGTCTTTTTAAAGCCTTCCACTTCAAAGATGCTGTCATAGCCAAAGCCGAAGTCTCCGCGCTCTTCATGAGTAATACGTCCGCGCACGACTCCGTGGCTCAGCGCGATCAAGCCGCTATCATCCGTAAGCGCAATCGCCGTCTTAAAATATGCGGTTCTATCCTCAATACCCTTCATTTGTTCTAAGATGAGCAGCCTGTTATCGCGATAGGTGCAGTCCTCGCCTGCCCAGCGTGCAGAATATATCCCCGGCTTGCCGTCCAAGGCATCAATAAAGAGTCCGGTATCATCCGCAAGCGTGATCATCCCGCTGTGTCGCGCGCCCTCCAATGCCTTTTTGGCGGCATTCTCATAGATGGTCTTGCCATCTTCTACAGTGTCTGCAAAATCCGTGAAATCACTCCTACTGAAAAGAGCCACACCAAAGCCGGATAGGATGGCGCCAAGCTCGGCAATCTTATCCGCATTATGGGTAGAAAGAAATAAATTGTGAAACACTTAAAACCTTCTAAGCCATCTCTTTATCCGTCTGAGTACGCGCCTATCCAAGAAGGCTTCGGCTGCGGCAACTATGCCTTGCATTTGCTTTAACACATCGCCTTCACCGCTCCAATTATCGATGATAATGGCGCTGTCTATTTCGTTTAGAATCATATTCAGTCCCATCACAACGAGAACAAGATCGTCCAAATATCCGATAACGGGGATGAAATCCGGGATGATATCAAAGGGTAGGATCACATAGGCAATGATGCCGCCCACATAGGCTTTTTGCTTTGTGGGCACCCTCTTATCTATCATCAAGCGACCGAGGAGTATAAAGAAATCAGGCAATAAAAAGAGATATTCGCCGAGTTTGCCGCCCAGCTTACCTGTCTTTTCTTTTGTCCAACCCTTGGCTTTCTGCCTGAGGTCTTCATAAAACTTAAACTTAACGGGGTCTGACTCAAAAATCTTGTGGTCGAGCTCTTCTTGCTCTTCCGGGCTGATCTCGCGAGTGACTAAAATATCGTCTGTCATTTTTGCCTCCTTTGGAGTTAATTTAGTTCATAAGCCGCTTAAAAAAAGAAATATATCGGCACTTTCATTTCAAAGACATGATAATCTTGATTGCAACTTATAGTCAAGAAAAATCTCAAAAATTATACCGTCAAATATTTTCTGCTTGACAGTTTCTTGGCATGAAGCTTACATGTTATATGATAAAAAATATTGTACTTATAGGAGATATAGATGCTTACCATAGACTGGAAAGAACGGTTTACTTTGGATACGGAAGATTATTTGAAAAACAAATTGCCCAATGGCGACTATGATTTTGAAATAATCTTTAATGCCTACCCCGAGCGTGTCAATGGTAAGATTCCCTCCCGAGTGATTACTTATGTCTCTGGAGTGATTGTTTCACGCTTGGGGCGCAAACATGCCGACTATCTTCCTTTCTATCGCCATCTTTGGCAAGAAAAGGACGAACATGGCAAATTGGCTTTTGCAGCGATACTTCAAAAACTTATCCACAAAAAGCCTGATGTTTACTTCCCTCTTTTAGAAGAAGCTTTTGAGGGTTCAAATAGCTCTCAAATCAATGCTCTCTTGGATAGAGTTTTGCTCTCCCATCTGCGCAGACATCCCGATAAATATCTGGATAAAGTGTTAGGCTGGGTGAGAGACGAAAATAAAGACCTCGCCTGGGCAGCTACGAATCTCTGCCTAAAACTCATCAGAAGGCGAGATGATCTCATCGATGAAATCTTGCACTGCTTGCAAAATCAATGGGCTTACCCCCTTGATGAATTGCAAAGCTTGCATGCAATGTTCCTAAAAACGGTTGCAAAGCAATCCAAAGAGATCTATCTTGGAGTGTGGGAAGAATTTGGAATTACCAGAGATCCACAGATCGTGGAACTGCTGGCTGCATCGGTTATAGACTACCACCCCGAGATCGAGCCGATCGTGGAAACGTGGACAAAAAGTGGTAACGCTCGCGTAAAGAAGGCGGGAACTGCCGCATATAGGATTATAAAAAGAAAAAAAGGAGCTAAAGCGTAGTGGATCTGAGTATTTATATTACAACTCAGGGAATGGAAAGGATGCAAAAAAGGATAAATGATTTGATGACGGAAAGACCTGAAGTCATCAAAGCTGTGGCTGTAGCGCGGGAATTCGGCGATCTAAGCGAAAATGCCGAGTATAAAGCTGCCCGTGAAAGACAGCGCGCCATTGATTCCGAAATAGATTTTTTAAGGCGCCGTGCCAGCACTCTCAAGGTGGTGGATAGCGCTGCCCTGCCCAAGGATGTGGTTCGTTTTGGCTGTGATTGTCTCACCAAAGACGAGGCTACCGGAGAAGAGCTCCGCTTTCGCCTCGTGGGTGCGGCAGAGGTCAATTTTTATGAAGACGAAAAAGAGATTCAAGTGGTATCCGTGGTCTCTCCGATAGGACGCGGATTGCTTGGTAAAAAACAAAATCAAATAGCCGAAATCAATGCCCCCATGGGCAAGAGACGACTTCGCGTTATAGAAATATATTAATAAAATAGAAATGGAGACTCCAATGGAGAAAAAAGAACAAGATAGCTCCTTGACTTATGAAAGGAAGAACTTCTGGAAAGAAGCTCCGAAAGCGGATCAAGAAGCTGCAATGGACTATGCAACAGGCTATAAGAACTTTCTCAATGAGGCTAAAACCGAAAGGGAAAGTGTGAAATGGATTGTAAATGAACTCAAAAAACATAAATTCGTAGAATTGGGCGGCGAAAAGGGCTCAAAAAAGGTTTATGGTATCTTCAGAGGCAAAACAATGGCGATTGCCGTGCTCGGTTCCGAGCCCATCGTAAATGGCTTCAATATGGTGGCAAGCCATATAGATACACCCAGAGTTGACCTCAAACAAAATCCCCTCTTTGAGGACGGTCCTTCACAGATGCTTTGTGCACAAACTCACTACTATGGCGGAATCAAGAAATATCAATGGGTTTCCACTCCCTTGGCGCTGCATGGCGTGGTCATCAAAGCCGATGGCAGCACGGTGGAGATCAATATCGGCGAAAAAGAAGATGATCCCGTGTTTGTGATCCCGGATCTCTTGCCGCATTTGGCGCGCAAACAGCAGATGGGTAAGACCATTGGCGAAGCCATCAGTGCATCACACATGAAGCTTATCTTCAGCGGAAAAGTGGAACCTGAAGCCGAAGTTAAGCAGGCTGCAAAGGTCTATGCACTGGAAATCTTGAACGAACTTTATGGCATCAAAGAAGCTGATTTCCTCTCTGCCGAGCTATATCTCGTGCCCGCAGGAAAGGCTCGCGATGCAGGCATAGATAGAAGCATGGTCTTGGCTTACGGTCAGGACGACAGATCTTGTGCATACACCTCGCTCACCGCACTTTTGGCAAACCTGGACGCAAAACCCAAGCGCACCATGATAGCCTATTTCTCGGATAAAGAAGAGGTGGGAAGCCAAGGTGCAACGGGTGCGCACAGCGTTTTCATCCAAGATTTCGTAAGTGATCTCATGGAGCATAACGGCGAGTGTAATTCCTCGGCAAACCTGCGTAAGGCATTCATCAATTCACAAATCTTGAGCGCGGATGTTGCGGCTGCTATCAACCCCAACTATCCCGGAGTTCATGAAAAACAAAATGCCGTGATCTTTAACCATGGCATAGGTATCTCAAAATTCACCGGCGCCGGCGGAAAGTCATCTTGTAATGACGCCGATGCCGAATTCACCGCAAAAGTTATCAAAATATTCAATGAAGCCGATGTGCTCTGGCAGATGGGATCTTTAGGCAAAGTGGATGAAGGCGGAGGCGGAACAATCGCTTACATCCTGGCAAATCTCGGCGCCAAAGTAATCGACTGTGGAGTGGGACTCATGGGAATGCACTCCCTGTATGAGCTCAGCTCCAAAGCTGATGTTTATTCAACCTTCAAAGCTTACAAAGCATTTTTAACTTCAGACTAAGGAGTATAGTGATGAAAAGAATATTACCTCTAATGCTAATTTTACTGCTATTGGCGGCATGCGCCGGAAACAAAGCAGAGATGGATGAGCAAGCTGCCCTGGGTCAAAAAGATCAGGCTCTATCAGCTCAACCTAAGGTCGAGATCGACGGAGAAGCAATCGACAAGCAATTGAGACAAAATGAAGCCGACATGAGAATGATTATTCGTGAAAACAAAGAACTGGCTTCCATGCTCGAAGAACTCAGTACGGCTGTAGTGGAATCTGACCGCGCTATCGTAAATATGATCCGCAATCTCGAGGGTCGCGTAGACGGCATGGTTGTAGGCGTTCGCGACGGTGTGGACGGTGAAGACGGAGCCGACGGCGAGCCCGTATATATCGTTCAAAGCGGCGAAGGGCTGAGCCCCGAACAGCTGCAAGAAATGGAAAATCTCAAACGTGAGGTTGCAACATTGCGCAGAGAACTTGCTGACTTGAGAGCTGATTTCAGAGCAGCACCGTCAGGAACTTCCACGGCAGGTGTATCAGCAGCTTCTTCTTCCGGCGAAGAAAACGAATATGAAGCCGCACGCGCCGAATATGGCAAGCGTAATTTCAATACTGCCATAAGAAAACTGGACGCTTTCAGAAACAAATATCCTTCCAGCAAACTGGCAAGTAATGCCGTCTATTGGAAAGCCGAAAGCTTGTATGCACAAGGCAAAGTGGATCTTGCTATGCAGGAATTCAAGAATGTAATAAACAACTATCCCGGTGCCCACAAGGCGGCTGATTCTCAGCTGAAGATAGGAATGTGCCAATTGCATCTCGGCAATAAAAAAGCTGCTCGCGATGAGCTGAACAAAGTTAAAACGAACTATCCCAAATACAACCGGATGGACTTGGTAGAAAGATACCTCAATCAAGCAAAATAAGACGAAATTAATGTGATAAAACGTGTATTGATCACAATCACGATTGTATTTCTGTTCGCCCGCGTCTCTGTGGCGTGGGCAACAGAAATCAAAGATCAATCCCAGGTATTGGCGCTGAGGATTGCCGATCTGCTCAGCTCCGAAGAAATACACGTTTTGGATATTCGCTGCGGGGAATGGACTCCTTCACTCAAGCGAGAGCTAAGCGCAGAATTGCTAAAAAGAGAGTTTGATGTCAGAGAGCCTCACTCGATAGAGAGCTTTTTGCCCGCCGATGAAACCGGCGTCTTGGTGCAAATAGATCTTAATCTCGATTGGCAACAAGTGGAAGAAAAAAGCTTCTTTTCATATACCACGCGCCGCATTCCCATCAGCACCTTTGTGGTCAAACAAATCTCTTTGCCACAGAATCGTCTGCTAAAGCTTGACAGTTTTGAGGTCTTGCTCAATAGTGAATCAAAGCCAAACAGCTCAGCTGTCCGCCTGCGATGGTTTGATCCCCTGATAGCCATCAGCGTTGTGGCGTCGATAGTCTTTTTGCTGTGGACAATGGAATAAAGGAATTATTACTAAATGAAGCGATATCTATATCTATTACTTGTGATCGTGCTGGTCTTCGGCGTCTCTTGCAGTCGCAATAGGCATGAGCCCGGCGCCGATGAAAAGCTCGCAAAAGCCGATGAGCTCTTTGCCAAGGGCAAGTATGCGAAAGCTGCCACCATCTATGACGAGATATCTTTTGAGAGGAAATCTGCCGCAACTGCATACGCCACCGTGCGTCTTGCAGACAGCTATTTCGAGCAGAATAAGTTCGTGGATGCGCGACTCAAATATCAACAATTTATCGATGCTTTCCCGGATCATTCAAACGTTTCGGATGCCTACTATCGAGTTGCCGTCTGCTATTTTGAAGAGTCGCTCTCACCGCATCTGGATCAATATGAAACCTATCTCGCCATCGATGCTTTCGGCAATTTCATCGATAGATATCCTCGCGATCCGCGCTTTGAAAACGCCTTGGAATACATTCGTAAAGCGCAGTATAAACTCATAGAAAAGAAGTATCTGAACGGATATATCTACTATAAAATGAAAGACTATAGCGCTGCTTTGATGTACTTTGAAGAAGTGACAGATCTGGGCAATATCGATGAGCTTGATTGCAAGTCGCTGTATTATTCTGCACTGCTTTATCGCCATCAGAAAAACACTGAAAAGGCGCAGGAAAAGTATCAGATATTGGCAAGCCGATATCCTGATTCTAAAGAACATCGTAAACTAAAAAAGAAGTTTAAGAAGAAGTAAGATGAAGACTGTAGAACTCTTGCGCGGTTCCTTTGCAATCTTGGGAGGAAGCTTTGATCCCGTCCATAACGGGCATATCTATCTGGCAAGAGAGGTGCTCTCAAGAACGCCTGTCAGCAAGGTTCTCATGGTTCCGGCATACAGGCATAACTTCAAGAAAAAGGACATATTCCTGGACTATGATCTGCGCTTGGAGCTGTTAAAAAAAGCCATTCAAAACTGCAATCTGCTCAAGTTTGTAAGTCAGCCGGCAGAGGAGTTTAGCACACCCATAGAGGTTTGGGATAGCGAAAGAGGTGAAAGCGGCTATACCAGTGATCTCATCCGCAAGCTAAAGGGCGAACTTCCCGATCAGAACTTTGCCTTTATAATAGGCGCAGATAACCTTGAAAAGCTCCACCTCTGGCATGACTATCAGTGGCTCAAAGAAAACGTGATATTCATCGTTCTGCCGCGTCCGAATGCCATCATCCCCTGCAATATACTTTCCGAGATCACTCACCACTTTTTAGATATCCCCATGTGTGAGATATCTTCCACTCAGATACGTTCCCGCATAGCACGAGGGCAAAGCATTACGGGCATGGTAGATCCTACTATTGAAGAAGAGATAATCAGGTCGTTTAATGAATAAGAAAAGCTTTTTAGATCGCATCCCGCTCAGCCCCAAACAAAGCCTTCCCGAAGAACTGGCAAATGCTATCACTCATGGAATAGGCGCCGGACTCTCCATCGCCGCATTGGTAATTCTGGTGGTCTATGCCGCCAGGATCAGCGACGTCTGGAAGGTGGTATCCTTCAGCATCTATGGCGCAACTATGATCACGCTCTTTATGTCGTCCACGCTGTACCACTCCTTTCCGCAGCCCAAGGTGAAGCGCTTTTTCAGGATTTTAGATCATACCTCCATCTTTCTGCTGATAGCCGGAACATATACGCCGGTGACGATAGGAACGATGCGCGGCGGCTGGGGTTGGACTCTTTTTGGCATCATCTGGGGACTCACGATAGCCGGGATATTGCTCAAGATATTTGCAATGGGCAAGCTCAAATGGCTCTCAATCGTCATCTACCTGCTCATGGGCTGGATGGTGATGATAGCGGTAAAGCCGCTCTTGCAGACTGTTCCGCGCGGCTTCCTGACATGGATGCTCATCGGCGGTGCTTGCTATTCACTGGGCATTATCTTCTATGTGGCGCGCAAGATGCCTTTCCATCATGCTATATGGCATCTCTTCGTTTTAGCGGGCTGTATCAGCCACTTCTTTGGCATGCTGGTTCTGATGAAATAAATAATTTTCACCAAACACCACCAGCCATAGAGATGGCAGACACAGCTTCGCTACTTAGGCTTCCACATTCACTTTTGGCCTTATAATTTCACAATTTTTACACAACTATACACTTATAAAAGAACTATAGAGAAATGCCGCTCGCACCATCGATTTTTGAATTAAGAAAACCGCTCCCGACTGATCAGGAAGAGAGCCGTGCATCTTCACTATTCAAATTTCTTTTTGGTGAACGACACCCTCTACTTTTATATAGGAGCCCAAAACCCAAAATTGTGGCCAAAAACGCGATTTATTTTTCAACTTGAAAATAGTCAGTTTTCTAAACAGCATTTAAGAGCTTGATTCCATAGATGTTCCGAAGATGAGAAAAAGTTGAAGATTTTTTTGAGTCAGAAAATGTTATGTAAACTTGTAGAGATATTCCTCTGTTTTCTTGCTACAGAAATGTGGTTTTTATAATTGAAAAAAACAACCCTGATTTACCTGATAGGATTCTCCCCAAAAAGTCCGCCCGATTATTGCCCTTAAAACTCAGTCTTTAAAAACCTACCCACAACCTTGATCAGCTTGCCGCTCTTGAAAGATACCGTTACGATGGCATCCTCATCCATGCCGTTCACTGCCAGAATCACCCCATCATGATATTCATCGTGCCACACTTTTTGCCCTATCTTATAATGCTTTTGACTGTCCCTAACCTTCGATCTCGGCTTTCTATATGTAGATTGCGGCCTCTGCGGCACAGGCGTTTGAGCCTCTAAGACGGATGTATCCAAGCCCCTAAGAAAGAGGCTGGGACGCGTAACCATAAATGCATCGTATAACCTTCGCGTTTGAGCCAAACTGAGCACCAGCCTTCTCTTCGCACGCGTGATGCCCACGTAAAAGAGTCGCCGCTCTTCCTCTATCTCCTCGCGGGTTTCCATGCTCATCCTATGCGGCAAAAGCTCGTTTTCCATCCCGGCGATATACACGGTGTCAAACTCAAGCCCCTTGGCATTGTGCAGGGTCATGAGCATGATGCTCTCCTGCTGCCCCTCCGCCCTATCAAGATCGGTCTGCAAAGCCACATGCGGCATGAAATCTGCAAGCAGCGCAGCTCTGTTATTCTCTTCATAAAAGCGATCGGCAAATTCACTGACAGATGCCACGAACTCAATGAGGTTCTCCGCCCGCGCAATCTCTTTCGGATCCCCGCTTTTGCGATATTGCCCGATGAAGCCGAGCTCCTCCACAAGCTCCTTGACCAGCTCCACAACGGGATCTTTGCCCACCCGCGAGGCATAGCCCTTCATCATCTCGGCAAAATCACTGACCTTTGCCATGAGCCCGGCATTGATCTTGGGAACAAAGTCAACATTTTGCACAGCCTGAAACATCGAGATATGCGCATCCGCTGCATGCGAAAGCAGACGTCCCTGCGTGGTCTGTCCAATCCCGCGCGCCGGTTCGTTTATAATCCTGAGCAAGCTCTCATTATCCGCCGGATTGATCATCACATTCAGATAGGCAATGAGATCTTTCACCTCTTTACGTTGATAGAAATTTTGACTTCCCACGATTGTGTAAGGCACCTTCTTTTGAGTGAGCGCAATCTCAAACAACCTGCTTTGAGCATTGGTTCTATATAGCACCACCATCTCGGATAAAGCAAGCCCATCCTGCCACATATCATAGATATCTTTCGCGATCATATCCGCTTCGAGATTTGCGTTTTCATATACATTCAGAACCGGCTTGAGCCCCTCACCGAGCTCACTGAAAAGCGCCTTGGGATGCCTCTGCCGATTTTCCTTGATCACGATATTCGCCAATCTCAGGATGGAGTTTGTGCTGCGATAGTTCTGCTCCAAGCGTATCTTGCGCACGGAATCATAGTCCTTCTCAAATTCAAGGATATTCCTCAAGCTCGCACCCCTAAAACTATAAATAGCCTGATCGTCATCACCCACCACACATACGCGCTGATGCCCCTGCCCGAGTTGGTGAATGATCTCAAATTGCGCCATATTCGTATCCTGATATTCGTCTATCATGATATATTGGAAGGTCTCACGATATTTATTGCGTAGCATTTCATGACTCTGCAAAAGCCTCGCCGTATATAGCAGGATGTCGTCAAAATCCATGGCTTTATTCATCAAAAGAGTCTGCTGATACTGATGATAGATGTCTATCACTCGGCTCTGATATACGCCCAAGTTTTTCTCTTCTTCGCTGATCTCTTCCGGCAGGATGAGTCTATTTTTATAACGACTGATGCGACTCAACACACGATTGAATGGATAGTTTTTCTGATGATAACCCTTCTCTTTGTATATCTTTCTGAGTATAGAGCGCTGCTCATCATCGCCATAGATACTGAAATTCGCACCAAAGGGATGATAGTCTTTCTCAAAGCGAAGTATGCGCAGGCATATAGAGTGGAAAGTTCCCACCCACAGCGAACTTGCATTGATATTGAGCAGATCTTCCAAGCGCTCTCTCAGCTCACGCGCGGCTTTATTGGTGAACGTAACAACCAGTATCTTCCAAGGCGGCACCCCTTTTTCTTTGATGAGATATGCCACTCTATGGATGATGCAGCGCGTCTTGCCGCTTCCCGCCCCTGCCAAGACGAGTATGGGATTCTCGGTATCCGTCACCACCTCGCATTGGGCGGAGTTTAGATCTTTGAGATATTTGGACATTTAGGGTCGTATTCTGATGAAGACCGGCGCCGTATATCGCCCTATGAGAATGTTTTCCCCATAGGTTTTGTAAGCTGCAACACGATACCAATAATCGCCCGGGCGCACCGTTTCATCGCTCTGGCTGCTATGATAGAAATCTTGAAGCTGATCCCCCGCCACATGTATCGTTTCGCCAACTTTATGATATTGACTGTTATAGCCCAAACTACGATAGACATAATATCCGTCCGCGGGCGTAGCGGAGTTCCACACCAGCCGAACTACATAGGTATCGGGGCTGCTGCCCACCATTGCTGCATTGAGTCCGGTGACGTCTCCGGGACGCGTGATTCCATGATCTCCCATGGGGTCCAAGGGGTTATCTCGCCTCATCCCGCAAGAGCTAAGTAGTATGGCAATAAGCAATGTAATGATGAATAAAAGATGCTTTTTCATGGACTAAAACCTCACTTGAATGCCGGCAGGGCTGATGCGAACAGGCGCATCCTGATCTCTGGAAAGAATATCCAGCCAGAGCTTATCGTTATAGTCGTTAGCGGATTGGACAACATCGAAGATATTATAAAACCACACAATCCCCGCCAATCCCGAGAGCAAAAGGGAATAGATATAAGGCTCTTGCGCCTTACTCCAATATGTATTTATATCGTCCAACTGATCAGCCTGCATATACTTCTCGTGATAGCGCATGGAGCGATTGTAGAAATAATATGCACCCATCACGCTGAGCACCTCTGCACTCATGATGATGGAAGCCTTGGTATTGTGCTTTGTATTGAATTGTCCCCAACCCGGGAACACAGCGCTTTTGAGCAGGTTTCCTTCAAAAGAAATAGCCTCCATTTCATAGAGCTGGAGCTTGCCTTGCCTCGTTAGCAGATCTTGACGATAGAGGTTGCGATCAATATAGTTTTCCCAGTTATATTTGGTGGTATCGGCAAAAGCTTGCAGATCAAATTCCACCGCACCCAGCACGCCAAAGATCCCCAGCATGCTCAAGACCAAAGTAAAAATCAATAGTTTCTTTTTCATGGTAAGCCTCCCCTAATTCATCATCTCTTCTGATTGTTTGTTCAGCGGGATGATAGACCTATCCCTGAGATTTATCTGCCAGACATACAGGAAGGTCGTCACAGGCGTGAGCAGATCATAACGAGCCTCAAACTTATATTGTCCCGAAGAGAGCAAAAACTTCCATCCGCTATCCCTTATCTCGTTTGATTTATACTCTTTGAGTATATCCTGACGCTTCTCTTCCACCCTCCGCGGGATGATGCCATTGCGATGTGAATACAATATTCTTTGCGCAAAAGCGAGAGGATCGCGCTCGGCTTCCACCATGTTTTGCGCCAGACGCGCCCTTTCCTGATATATGGGCAAGGCGTCCAAGGCAATAGCCTGATTGTAGAGCCTCAGCGCATCCGCGATCTGTCCCTTACGCTCATATTCTTCGGCTTCTTCCACGAGTTCAATCGCTCTTGCGATATCGCTTTCTCTCTTATCCAAAGCAGCAAGCGCCAGATTCGCGGGCTCGTAATCGGGAATGATATCAAAAGACTTGTTATAGTGTAGCCTCGCCTCATCAAACCTGCGCTCACCCATCAGTTCATTGCCTTTGGTGATATAGAGCCCGATGATGCCTTCCAGGCGCGATTTGACCTCGCCCTCTTTATGCGGATTATATTGAACTGCAATGCGATAAAGCCTATCCGCTTCAATGTAATCCTCTTCTTGAACAAACTGTTCACCCTGAGCCATATAGACATCGCCGATGAGAGCATTCACCACGCCGATCTCCACCACGGGATATTGCGAAAGCTCAAAAAGCTCGCGGAATGAATCTGTATAATATCCGCCATTTAGTAGCCTCGTTGCATATTCCACGCGCATATCGATGAATTTCTTTACCTCTTCGCGCGCCAAAAGCTCATATTCATGATCGGGATAATTGTCATAGAGAGCCTTATACTCCTCATAAGCGGCGTCATAATCTTTATATTCATCCACAAAGATATTGATGCGGCGATAGGCAACCATCGGCATGAGCTCGGTTTCAGGGATCTCGCGCAGGATGTCCTGCATATAACTCATGGCTTTCACCAGATCGCCTTCTTCATAGACTTCTTCACCCATGCGATAGTACAGAGAAGCCAATTCATGATCCGCATCAGGTGAATTTGCCAGCTTCAAAAAGCGGATTGCCAAAGGACGATTGTCGCGCTCAAGAGCCATCATGCCCAGCGCAAGATAGCTATCGCCGCGCAGGATCTCGGCACGAGTGGCGATCGCACCGTTATTTGCCGTGCGTATCAGCTGATCCGCAGCCTCGATTGCGCCCACATAACTCTTTTGCCTGTATAAAGCTTCGGCATTATTGAGCTTATTCATCTCACAGCCGGAAATCAGCATCACCGCAAGCAGGAAAGCAGCGATGATCAGCACAAGATTTTGCCTATTTTTCATATCGTGTAGCTCTCCCCTTGCACTATTTCTTCAAAGCGTCCGGCATCTTGCGCCTTTAGCTTCATGATCGCTTCCTTGGGTGTTTCATGCGTGAAAATCACACGCTTAATAGATAGCTCTAAAAGTCTTTCCAATTCCTCATAAGGAGGATGCAAGCCATCACAGATGAAGGTGTGCACGCCGTCTATCAGCTTTTCAATGCTCTTGATATCGCCGATATCCGAGCTATATGCCATGTCCCCTTTTTCACCGGCTATTCTCACCGAATATGCCCTTTGCTGATTTGGCAAGCCCCCTTCTTCTATCACAGCCGTATAGCCGATGAGATGGTCGTTTTTCATTAAACTAAAATATGGATAATCCTTGGGCAGATCCAAGATGGAGCAGATCTCAAGCTCGTATGCAAATCTCTCTTCAAAGAGATACATATATTGCATGAAGCCCAAGAACTCATCCTCCCTTTCCGGTAGATATAGTTTCAGTGGCTTTTTGCGCCCTTTCAGATACATGGTTTGCATGAGCATAAAAATCCCGCAAAGGTGATCCGGATGATAGTGGCAGATGATGATCGCCTCGATCTCGCGGATGTCGTAATCCATGCGCAAAAGTGTCTGCGTACAGCCTTCGCCGCAGTCCAAAATGAAGCTCTTATTTTCTCTTTCAAGCAGATAGCAGGAGCAATTTAAGTCCTTGCTCGCCATGCCTGAGCCCGTCCCCAATGCATAGAGTTTCATGCCTTTTTCACCTTCTTTTGATTTTCCGGAACCACGATTGGAACTTGGTCAAGCTTTCGCCCAAAGAGCAAGAAAAACACCATGAAAAGCAAGGTGCAGGCGATGAGCAATTCGCGGGAACCGATGTTGAATATGATGATGGAGGTCAAAACGATGAGGATATTGAGGGTATATACTATCCCCGCCGTCACCTTTACAGAGCCTAAGACGTTATTTATCCTGTGTGTAGAGTGGTCTTTCCCGCCCTGCATCACGTGGCGCCCATCCCGCCTGCGAGTGATGCTCACCAAGCTGATATCGAATATGGCATAACTCAGCAGCAAGACGGGCAGAAGATAGAAGAACTTGTCATTGTGTCTATTACCTGCATATTGCGCAACTAATATGCCCATGGACGATAGGAAATAGCCGATGAACATGCTGCCTGCATCGCCGAGGAAGATCTTGGCAGGATTGAAATTATATGGCAAAAAGCCAAAGGTAGAGCCGGCAAAACTAAGAGAAATCAGCGCAATCAACGCCATGGCATTTTCGTTTGATGGATTGCTGTTTGAAAGCGCGAAAGCAAAGAAGCCCAGCCCCAAGATCCCCGCCATTCCGCTGATGATGCCATCCATATTGTCCAAAAAGTTCAGCGCATTCATCAAGCCCACCATCCAGAGCAACATCAATGGAATGCTGATAAACATGTTGCCAAACATCTGTTGCAGCTCAATGATCCTGAAATTTGTAAAGATGAAGATGATGCTCACCAAAAACTGTCCGAATAGCTTTACCAGCGGCTGCATCCCGCGCCTATCGTCGATGGCGCCGATGATTATGATGAGAATGGAGCCCGCAAGATAGCCCAGCATGGGTCTATCGAAATATCTGCCGGATGAAATGGCAACATCATAGACGCACAATAAAATGAAGCCGAGCCCAACGCTGATCCCGCCCATGAGCGGAACTGTCTTGAGGTGCATCTTGCGCGCCTCCGGCTTGTCCACAAAATTTATCCTATTGGCAAGCTTCATCATCAAGGGAGTGAGTCCATAAACGAAGAGCCATGCCATAATGAACACGCTAAGGTATTCATAAACACGAAAATCCATCGATTTCTCCATCAAACATTACTATTGTGCCATTTACTTTCCATACGCATATTCTGTCAATTCTTTTCGAGTATAATGTAAGCAAACTCATCTTTATCCTCCTTCTGTGCTTTTTATTTCTCATGTTTCACCAAATTACAACTTGATCGATGCGGCTTTGATAAAAATAATAGCCTCTACTTTTATATAGGAGCCCAAAACGGGATTTTACTCCCAAATATCGCAACTATTTTTTCATCACTCTTCTAAGTGATTGAAATATAAGGCTGGAAATATTTTCAAATTTCTAAATATTTAAAATGTTATGTAAACTTGATGGCTTTAATTTCATTTTCTTTACTTGATAACCAATTTTATTAACAGATCTTCAACAACACAGAAAAAGGGATGCAAAAAAGCTCGACACAAAAGCATGTCGAGCTTAATAAAATCAGGCTATGGTCTCTCTATTCATCTTGTTTCAGCATAGCTAAAATATCTTCATAGCTCAACATAGACATACCCATCTGTCTCGGTATTCTGAAATTCTTTGGTAGCTTATGAGCTGCCACAAACTCATTTTCTTTGAAATCCTTAATTAAAACGCTGTTTCTATGATTTAGAAAGAGGGTAAAGGTGACGGCTCTGGGACCTATGCTTTCATCCAAACTAAAGACTGTAAGTCTGAACGTTTTGCTATCTTGCATGATTATTTTCCAATCGTGGATTTCATTTATCCCCTGCATAATGCTTTGGACTTTCAGAGATAATTCTTCATCTGATTTTACATATCTTTCGATGTTTTCCATGCTTAAAAGCTCACGAATGAACTTTTGTATAGCATTATATTGATTGTAATTGAGTATGCTTCGACTTACTTGCCATCCCATTGCAACCTTAGTTTTTGATTTCAGATCGCGGATGATCTTTTCTTTTCTTTTTTGAGCCACTTTTTCACTTACATCCATCGATTCAGCAAATTCCTTAAGACTCTTAAAAGAGATCATTTTCTCATATTCCTGAAATTCTTCGCTGGCAATAATCGCTTCCTTGTCAGAATCGCTTAAGTTCACAATATCAAAGCTATCATCATGCGCATCAAGTTGTTGGATGACGGCTGCATTATTTCTCAGCATCTCAAAAAGCTCTCTTTCTTGCTTCTGACTTTCATAATATTTACACAAAAGGTTGTTTGTCACCTGAAAAAGCCATGCGTTGATATTGTTGATCTTGTTTTTGGATTTGAGCATAGCCATAATTGCTTCCTGCGAGATATCCTCGGAGAGTTCAGGCTGTTTTGTTTTTGAAAAGCAATAAGAAAAAGAGATTTTCTGATAGTACTTAAAAGTATTTTCAACCGCTTTGGGAGTGGCTGCATCAATTGATTCTTGAAATGCCTCATCAGCAATGCCCGGCATAGAAGCCTTAAAGAGATCAATAAATATTTGATTCGTCACATCATCAACGATATTAAGAAAACGGAATTGCTCTTTGATCATTTTGTTAATCGATTCAACGATACGATTATAGGCAATATCACTTATGTCCGAATATTCAATTTGCTTCATCAATTTGTCCTGAATTTTATTTCATGCAGTATGTGGAAAAACACAGAAACCGTCAAGTGGAAACTTTGGAGTGGGCAATTTCTCATATTATCGATCACAAAGGCAGCAGACTAAACAGTTCCCCGCTTTTTTTTAACTTGACAGCAAATCCCACATAAGCGTATACTGACAATTATGATAGAAATAACAGGTAAATATGGTTCAGCCATTGTTTTCACAGAGAATGTGGAGGCAACGGCGTATTCCCAACTCAAAGAGATATTAGATTCCGAGACGCAGATTGCTCTCGGCGCAAATATTCGTGTGATGCCGGACGTGCATGCCGGCTTGGGCTGCGTGATCGGCACCACCATGCTCATCACAGACAAAGTGGTTCCAAACTTCGTAGGAGTGGACATAGGCTGTGGCATGAAGGTTCAAAAGCTAAAAGAAAGAGCTGAGGACATAGACCTCGCCAAGCTGGATAATATCATTAAAAAGCGCATCCCTTCCGGATTTTCCATACGCAAATCTCCCCACGCTCTCGCCGGCGAAACCCGCATTGAAGAGCTGAGATGCAAGAACTTCGTAAACCTCGATAGAGCCTATAAATCCATCGGCACTTTAGGCGGCGGAAATCACTTTATCGAGATAAATGAGGATGATGAAGGCACGCTCTACCTCGTGATTCACTCCGGCTCTCGCCATCTCGGAACCCAGATTGCAGGCTACTATCAGGAAGAAGCACACCTTCGCCTAAGCGCCAAGCACAACCAAAGAATCCAATTTGACGGCAAAGTAAAAAAGAAAGATTTCAAGCGCGCCAAACGCAAGCAAGCCCAAGGCAGAATACCCAAAAACTTGGCATATTGTGAAGGCGAACTCATGCAAGATTATCTCTTCGACATGGATATCGGTCAAGAATATGCCTTCATCAATCGTCGCGCCATGGCAGAGACCATCATCAATACCATGGGCTGGACTGTTTTGGATGAATTTCAGACCATCCACAACTATATTGACACCAAAAATATGATACTCAGAAAAGGCGCCGTCTCAGCGCAGAAAGATGAGATCTTGCTCATCCCGATAAACATGCAATTCGGTTCGCTGATCTGTCGCGGCAAAGGAAACCAGCATTGGAACTACTCTGCCCCACACGGTGCAGGCAGGGTGATGAGCCGTCGTCAGGCACGCCAGAGGGTCTCGCTCGATGAGTTTCGCGATAGAATGCAGAATGTATATACCAGCTCGGTAAGCCGCGCCACCATAGACGAAGCGCCGATGGTGTATAAGCCCGCCGAAGAGATCATGGAGAATATTAAAGATACCGTGGATGTGCTCAAGATTATCCGCCCTATTTATAACTTTAAAGCGGCGGATTGATAAGAAAGTAGAAAACTGTTGTTTTCTCGGTTAACGAGGGCGTTAACCTACCGGAAAATGAGCGACACGAGGACGCGAAAGAATCCAACAGAAGGTATGCGCTTCCGCGCATGCGTAAACGAGGGCGTTTACGCACCAAATTATAGAAAGCTGCGCTTTCTGCGGCAACGAGGACGTTCCCGCACCATCTGCGACAGAACACAATTGAAAAAGCCCTCTCCACACTCACGGAAAGGGCTTTTTTATAATCAATATAGCTTTTACTTCATCTTGATCACTTTCGTCTGTTTATAAATCCCCTTACTATCTCTAATAAAGTAAATACCGGTGGGACAAGACCTGCCCTTACTGTCATATCCATCCCAAACATATTCGCCGGCACGCGAGCTTTCTAAGTTTCTGACTAATTGCCCTTTAATGTTATACACCTCTAAGCAAGCAGAAGCCTCCTCCGGTGATGCGCCGTCTATTTTCAGATTAAGATGCTCTTTCATGGGATTTGGATAAGCACTTATCTTTTGAAGCGGCGGCACGGCAATATCATCCTCAACCGGCACTTGTCCGGTGGGCAAAACCTTAGCAACTGCTAAATGAGGACCATAACGATAACTGCCCGCCACATAGATGCAGCCGCTTTGGGTGCTGCTAAGTAAATGATGGGTATGGATGTAATTTTCATTACCTGTATAGAACCGGAGTTCGGGATGATTCCATGACCAAGCAAGCTCATAAGAATCTGTATAATTAAAACGAGCTAAGCAATAATCAGATTCAGAGATTGCATTGGATATAGTATAAACATCATCTCCGATTGATATCATTGACCGTGTGTCTCTGAAAGAAGAATCAAGCATTGTCTGGTAAGTTATATCATCTTCAGCCACCCAAGCAATTTGTAAGATTTGATTCTTGGAAGCCGTTGAATATACGCTATGAGCAACAACCGTGTGCTCTGATCCCGGACTACGGTGAAGAATAGCCGGAGAATCGGCATCCTGCAACTCAATCCTCTCGACGAGAACGCCATCCATAGTCAAACGTAAGAGTTCGTCTTGATCAGGATTTATTTTGCAAGAGATCAGAACATTTCCATCGGCTTCTATTTCTGCATCATAGAGTTTGGTGCGGGTAAACTCGGTGTCCGGAGGTATAAAAGAAGATGCCAAAACTTGGGCATCGGAACTAATCCGGTAATATGCCAGATTTAGAGGATATAAGCCGGTTGACACCATATCGCCGAGAGCAATGAAATCTCCTGAAGCTGTACGTAATCCCTTGTTCAGCCCGATAGATCCCTCACCCAAGTCCAAGGGTATGCTATCGATATCCCCATCGCTATCCACATGAACCAGATATTTCTGATCGTTATCAAACGTACCGGTAATCAGGCTGACAGTGTCGTTTTCATCAATGCCGAGCCCCACAATCCAATCAATATCCCCGTAATCGGATGGATCAGGAAAATACTTTATCCATAACAGATTTCCATTAGGACTCAGCTTTGTAATTGAACCGCAATAATAGTTAAAGACATCATCCGGACTAAATACTACCCTGGATACGATTACCACAGCATCATCGGAACAGGTATAGATGGATTGAGGATAAACGCCGGCAAATCCATGATCACTTAAATAATGCGGTACATTCACCACAAAGCCTTCCTCGGCGTTCAAGGGAGCGTATAATAGCAGCAGAAGTATCGCACTGCAAATCAGCGCAAGCAACCTATGTGTGGAGCTTGCAAGTTGAAGCTTTGGAAAAGGGACAGCATGTTTCATAATAATCTCCTTATTATGTTTTCTTATTTCACTTAGAATCGAGTGTTAAGTTTTTAGCTTGGTATAAATTCTAATTCTTTGATTTTTAGCTTCTAATGAGGGTATGCTTTGCATCCTTCGCCACAGCAACTTATTTTCAAATAAGCTACTAAAAACAGTTTTAATATTATCTATCTTTAAGTCAAGTATTTTCATTTTTTTAATCTCTTTAATTTGGGTCTCTATAAGTATAGTGTCGAAAATGCGAAAATTGAGATGCTGGAACGGCATTTATTTTTGTTTTTCTTAAAGTATTTTTCAGCACGCGGCAAGATGACCCGCGCGAAGACTATGTTATCGAGCCTTTTAGCTATCTTTTTGTGAATGACAATTATTTTGCATATTTTTGTGAGTTTTTGGCTGGAAATAGGTTTTTATGGATACTGGGACGCCAAAACGGGATGACACGGTCGGTGTCGGAACGCCCTCGTTGCGACGAGCGTCAATGTTCCTTAAACATGCGCTCCCGCGCATGCGTAAACGAGGGCGTTTACGCACCAAAAGAAAGAAAGCTGCGCTTTCTGCGGCAACAGGATGTTGCCTGCCCAAATTACAGATATACTCTTATTTTATCTTAATCAACTTTTTGGTCTGGAAGTCCGAGCCTTGTCCCGCTCTTAGGAAATACACCGAAGCAGGCAAGTCTTTACCGTTTTCGTCTTTTCCATCCCAAGTTAATTTAGCTCCGGAGGGCATGTTAAAGCTTCTCACCTTCTGTCCTCTAAGGTTAAAGATCTCCATTTTTATCTCTCCGCCCGCCTTGGATTCACCAAGGATATTCACATTCTCGGCAAAGGGCTGAGGATATATGCTGAGTTTGATAGGCGAGATAGCCGGAGCGCTAATATCCTGATTGTCCGTAAGCGCCGTATAGCCCGTTTCTGCAATATAGGCTTCATAATACTCGCCTTCATGATAGTCATCACCAAGAATTTCTATCATATTACCATGGTCATCATAGACATAAGTTTCGCGATAATCATGTATCCAACCCCCGGCTGAGGTATTATTCTTATCATCAATTTCCTCATAATAATACGATTTTTTCGTGGTTTTCAGGAAGTCTGCATCATAGTCATAGATATCCTTATGAGTGGCTCTCCAGATTTGACCATCCCAATCCAATTGAGTATGTTCCGTCACCATGCCATACATTATCTCATTTTCCGTGAACATACTCATCACGAAATTATCGCTGAAATATCTGATAAAATCCTGGATAGTAGAGGTATCTTGCGCGTGATAGACAAATGTGAACTTGGTATCCAGCTCCCAATTTTCGCCATCATCAGAGATATACGCAGTTTGACTCTGCATTCTATTTTGACTATCCAGTTCTATTTCCATTTTTGTATATTCTAAGTAGTCTTCACCTTGCTCAACGGAATTAATCAACATAGAGTTATCGGAAAGATATTCTATTTCAATCTTATGCATTCCCTCATGTTCATCATCTAAAACTGCCATATCTTCAAACTCTATAATTCGATCATAATCGTCATACTCTATCATTCCGATTGAGACATCCATAAGTTCCCCGTCATCATCTATTAATCTCATTACATATTCCGTACAGAGCTGACTTGCGTTATATTCAGTAAATTCAAAGCGGACAGGAAAAACAAAAGCACCAAAGGGACCAAGCCACATATAGACATCGAGATCTACACGTTTGAGCTGCGGTCTGCCACTATGATATGGCAGATATTCATAAAAGACTGTTCTATCAGCCAACCATTCTTCTTCATCTATATCCCATATTTGCGATTCAAAGGTCTGGGGAACATATACAGTATTGCGGAAGATATTCGAATCGAGCTTTAAATCTATTATTGGTTTTAAGCCAAATACCGCTCCGAAGACCATCATGGGCAAGAGTAGTGATAAGAGAATAATGCTGAGTTTTTTCATGGTTAACTCCTTTTGTTTAATCTTATATGTCAAATTTAATGTAAATATACGCTTCTCTATGACGAACCTTTTAGAGAACATTGCTGTGCTCTACACCGGAATACTTCACCAGTTGAGCAGTAATAAACACAGTATTATCGCAGCGGTTTTCAAGTCAAGTATTTTATGTGAATCTCAGCAAGGAATGCTGCCGCTGGTAGCAACGGGACGTTTCCAAACCGATAAAAGAGGAACACGGCAACGCACAATAGAAAAAGCCCTCTCCGACTCATCGCAAGAGGGCTTTTTCAAGCTGTTAGTGATATATTCTTATTTTACCATAATCATCTTTCGGCTTTTGCTTTGTTTTTCTGATTCAACCCTGTATAGATACATCCCTGAAGCCACAGCCGAACCATTATCATCCAAGCCGTCCCACACTCTGCTATGTCGCCCGCTGCTAAGTGCCTCATTAACCAAGGTTCTCACCACTTGACCGCGCATATTATATATCTTCAAGCTACACATCGCCGGCTCTTTTAGTTCAAAGGCTATGGTGGTCTCAGGATTAAAAGGATTGGGATAGTTTTGTTCTAAGATCAAATGCTCTAAAATAGGTGAAATAAGGTCTTCATTTGAAACCCAAGGCTTGGAATTATACTCAAAACAGCCCATATCGATGCGACCGTTCCAAACCCTTTGATTTCCTGCCAGATCATAGGGCGGAAGCCCCAGATCGCTAATATCCGGAGTGCCGCTATCTACGCAGGGCGAAAATTCAGAAAGATTATAGTTAAAGTCACCCGGGATGCCATATCCATCACCGGCGAAAAGTGGATCTTCATCGATATTTGTATCCCGATAGTCAATACTATTCCATGGAACCGGAAACTCCAAAATGCCGTCTATACCATCTTTTATCAAGCAATAATCAAAGGTAAGATGAGTCTGTTCATTGGGATCATCCACAGGGATCACTCTAATCTGATATTCACTATCGTTGTCAAATATAGTATTGATAAAATTCACTTCACCTAAAGTACTTAAGGTGTATCTATCACTACGATTACCCGCAAAAGTGCAATTAATAAAATCTATTCTTGGATTATTTGTCGTAACAATTGCCGCGATTTCGCCTCCCCATTGCCCCACCGCAGGAGCTACATTATCCACAAACAAGCAATTTCTCAGAGTAAAGTGATTTTGCTGTTGCGGAAATTGAACCCCAATAACCTGTATGATCGTGGAATCATCATCAAGCATGGTCAGATTTCTAAATTCACAGTTTTCCATTATGAGCTTTTCGTCTGCTTCTATAGTAATCATAGGGAATGCCCAAATAGACTGCGAAGTAAAGCTATTTGTGAAATTTCGGACTACAAGATTTTTGATCTTGCCCCGGAAACCGGCTCTCTCCTCACCCGGAGTTCCACTGCCTCCTATATAAAGTAGATCGACATCACCGGTTTCAATATCTTCTATTATAATATTGTCAAAGAAGCTTTCATTTTCGCCTGATACGTATAAGTTAATCATCCTAGGATTGTTAGTGAAAGCTCCATGATAACCGGCAGGAATATCATGTATGCGTAGATTCGATAAATGTGCCTCAGTAGTTCTAAAGTCACCGTGGAGAGCACCGCAATAGTTATCAAAACCTTGTGCTGTGATAGACATACCATCCAAATATATATGAGGCTCAATAAAAGCTGAAAAGGCATAACCACCTAACCTAAGTTCTATCAATGGGCTTGGTTCACATATTATTTTCGTTACGTCAATTCCACTTCCTTGAACTTTGACCCACTGCTTCAAAGCAATGGGAAAGATTTGGTCATTTGCCGTGCGGGAATACTCTCCCGGCAATATAAATACGCTATTCTTATTCTCACTATTTGAAGCGGTTCTATAGATGGCTTCATGTATGGTTTTCAGAGCGGTATCGGGAGTAAGTCCATCATTTGCATCATCCCCCTCTGTGGATACATATAGATCGCTATCAACCTCCCCATAATATGCGTTTAGAATATCAAAATTGATTTGATAATTGCTGATAAGATTATCGCAAAAAAAGCTTGCATGATATTCCGATGGATTTAGCACGGAAAACGTATCAAGCGGCATATCCAAATCTCGAGCAGCACGATGAATACTTATATCCTGTCCTGCGCCGGCACGGTTATTATAGATCGAACAGCGGTTATCGGGATCAAAGCTTAAAGGATATGTATCAGACATGTCGGAAACATGTATGCCTCCCCCATGGATAATGCCATAATTGTCTCTGATTGTAACCCCACTCAAGGATACATTTGCCCTTATGATGTTTATTCCTCCTCCCAGTTGTGCTTGATTGCCAAATATCACACAATTTATCACACTTGTGCGCCCGGTGATGCTCATGCCTCCGCCGCTACCTCCACCAATTCTTGCTCCCCTTGTGATGCTGAAGCCTCTTATGATGGTGTTTTCTGTATTTTGAGCTACTCTTATACAGACACTGATATTGTTGCCATCAATAATAGTAGAATCTATATAGCTTGAGTCTCCGCTATTCGCTTCCAAGCTTTTCAAGGTGATATTATTTTTATTAATCTCTATATTTTCAAAATATCTACCGGGATATACTAAGACGGTATCGCCGGGATCGGCGGCATCCAAGGCATCCTGTATCCGGGTATAGTCTCCGCTGCCATCTTGCTTTACATTGATCGTGACGGAAAGCAGCATACAAGGCAAAACGCTCAAGATCGCCATTATTATCAAAGCTTTATTTTTCATCTTTATTTCCTTTTAATATGGGGAAGGAAGAGCATACTCTTCCTTCCCTACTGTCTTTTTATTTCATTAAAAGCATTTTTTTGCTTTGTTTATATTCGGGAGTGCTGAGGCGATAGAAATAGACTCCGCTTGCCACAGGCTTGCCACTTGAATCTTTACCATTCCAAGTTACGTTGTATATTCCCGCTTCAATATCCTCATCTACCAATGTCTTTACCAATTGTCCCTTCAGATTATACACCTCAAGCTTCACCTTGCTCGCCGCAGGCAAAGAGTAAAAGATGGTGGTATTTGGATTGAAGGGATTGGGATAGTTTTGCTCCAAATTCGGAAGTGTGGGAACCTCTTCCTTTTCTTTGCTATCTGCCAGGTTTATCTCAAAATATTGATAGTTAGCACCCGCAGCAGTGTGCTTAGGCATCAATTGCTCATGACTTACTCTTTTGACCTTAGGCAAGGGAAGTGCGCTTTTGCATGCTCGCGGAACGAATGTCAGTTCCACTTCGCCATTAGCCAAATCATCCGCGCTTGCCACGTAGGCAGATATTTGTTCCAGATTTTCTTCCACCACTACTGCACCTTTGCACACACCGTTCACATACAAACCGACTTCTTCATATTGCATCACCATCTCATCCGTGAGCGTGAGATAGACGGGGATGTAGTCTTCTTTTTCATCATAGACAAAGCCTTGCGGGCTTGACTTTGTTCGTGGAGGAACGGGAATATTTTCACCCCATTTAAATATATGGTCTTCTGTGGTCTTCACTATCACCATATCGCCGAGATTCAGCGGCATTATTCTACCGACAATATGCCACTGATCATCGCCTGATTCGCCTATGCGGAATAAACTCCAATCCTTGGCTTTGATCATAGTAATATCGTCCCAGATGCTTGCAAAGGCATCTTCGGGCATGCGGGAATCATCGCAGAAATAGCCTATCCAATTTTCCCTATTTCCATATATGGGAAATTCTGTATGATCAGGAGTCTTAAATCCGCTGTGCCTGAGCACCACGGGCTGCGGAAAATTAGGATTTAACCGTGTTTGCAACATGATCTTATAACCCTGAGGACTGGAGACGATATGTTGCATACATTCATAATTCCACCACCTATTTAAATCATCCCATAAAATTTGCTTCTTAATAGTTCCTGTTTTTACCCATACGATTTTTTCAAGGTAAGTGGGAACATCTTCACCAAAATGGTTTACATGTGTATGCAGCAAGTCCTTAAAGAATTCATTAGCATAAAGTGCCCCGTCCGTGACGGTATTGAGAATAGGATAGCTTACCCAATGCCATCTTTCCACATCAGCTTGATCCTCAAAGGCATATTCCCAATAGCGATGATCAACGGCGGCATAGGCTCCTATATCGGCAGGAGTACCATCTTCATCGAAACCATAGCCGGAATCGATACAGGGAGAAATCACGGTTTCATCCCATATAGGACGATATGAAGAATCAAGATGCATGTTTTCTACATTGCAGCTCGTATTGTTGAAAGAGGTAACTCCCTCAAACTCATTATCAAACATACAGTGTGAGACGGTTATGCTGGCCGGTTCAGAATTTGAACAACCACTTGAAAAGACAGCATCAATATCTATAGTCTTAAAAATACAGTTTGTGAAGTTTAAGTTGACCGGCAAGTGTGAATAGACGATCTTTTTGTCACTGAATGAATCACCCTTGATAAAAAGTCCACGATCGATATTTAATGTTCCGGAGCATTCATAGTGCATAGCAATAAAGTCATTGCAGGAACCATGGCTTCCGCTATGGATAACGTTCCCGGAGAAAACATCATTTTCAGTAAAAACGCAATAAATAAATCCCACAGCATCGCAATGGGTATTACACAGTCCGACTTGATCTACTTGGTTAAACAAGAACTCATTATCTGATATATCAAATTGTGAGATGTTATGCAGATATACCGGACCTCCGCTTCCTGTTGTTACATTATGTTTAAAACAATTGTTTCTAATATTGATCTCGGATGAATCCACCGCATACATAGCCCCACCGGGGTTAGCATCCCCAATTTGGGTATTAGGGCATACATATGCGGTAGCAGTATTTGCATAAAAATGGCAAAGTGAGATATCTACATCTTCACAATTTTCCAAGTATATTGCACCACCTCCCCTTGCTTGATTCCTAATGAAATATGAGGAGTTTATTAAGACGTCTGAGCAGTTTAAAAACCTCATTGATCCGGCATCTATGTCGTTGCTATATTTTACTATACAGTTGTTAAGCGATAATCCTGACAATCCGCTGAAGGTAGTGGAGAAAACATTTTCTGAATAAGAAGATGTTCTGCCGAAATGACAGGATACAAATGAGTATTGAGCATTAGCGCCGGAGGTAAAACTTAGCTTATAATCACCTGTTCCCGGTCTCATAAACTTGATATTTTCAAAAGTGGCATTCACCCTATTAGCATATATGGATACCGATGAAGCTGTAGGCTCAAAATATACGTCATCATCATGGAGTCCAATGATTTTCAGTTTTAAGGAATTGTTTGCCGGGTTTGTGTAGTTCAAATTTGGGTACGATGAAAGCTGATATTCGCCCTGATGTATGAACAGCTTTACCGAATCGCCGTCATAACCGCTATTTACAGCATTAAATATTTTATTCAGGGCATGATAAGGTGTCTTGAAATAAGGAAGAGACGTATCAGAAGACACTCTTACCAAACTCAAGTTATATCGAGATAAGCCGATGTCTCCCAGGTCTTCAAGATGAGAATTGAAAGGTATATTTATATCTTGAATTTTATGAGGATATGTAAACTTTCCCAAGTCTGGGCGAAACATCTCTATCGAGATATAATATTGCCCGGGATTAGTGGAAAATGTAAATCTTCCGGTAGAATCGGGATTCAACTCATAGACAAGATTATTGTCGTCGGCATTATAAAGTTTTATATTAGTATATACAACATCTGCATGGTCAAAATCTAAAGATAAAGTCCCGGTAATGTTGGGTATATCTCTCTGGTCGGCAAAAAGCCCTGTGCTTATAAGCAATAATAATAACGGAATTATTAGCCTAAACATTATGCCAAAGATGCTATTTCCCGAAGAATCGGAATTATCAACAAATTCTGACATTGTTATTGTTGTTATTTTTTTTGAGGGGGGGGGCAAGTTTACTCTGACTTTTTGTGCCTATTAACAATTTCTACATCCTTTCCCTTATAGGGAAATTAAGAGTTAATTTGTAGATTTACATGCGTGAAAATTATTCCACGATGTTCATCAAACTTCCTGAAGGCGTCTTTTTATCCTTCATTGCTACATGATAATAAATAAGGTTTATCGTTCGATGACAGATTATAAAATTGCGAGGCAATGTCAATGTTTTTTATGAATATTTCTGGGTGGTAAAGCCAAAAAGTATCCCCCTTGGCTATTAACCTTCTCTGCGTGCTTGATGAATCTGTCAACCACAAAAGGCGGAATGACGGGCACAG
>DUNQ01000003.1 GCA_012839325.1 Candidatus Cloacimonadota bacterium | reverse complement strand
TAAGATAGATAATGATATCATCAACTATCTGCGCAAGAAGAGCAATCTGCACGTGGGTTTGCAGACCGCGGAAAGGATAAAACAGACCATCGGCAGTGCCTATCCCCTCAAAGAGGAACTGAGCATGGATGTGCGCGGCAGAGATATCATCTCCGGCTATCCCGTGACGATTAAGATTTCCTCCGAAGAGATCCGTGATGCACTCTCGGAAACGATTACCACGATGATAGATGCCATCAAACGCCTCTTTGAAAAGACAGCGCCGGAGCTTTCGGCAGATATCGCCGAGCGGGGGATATTCCTCACCGGCGGCGGTGCATTGCTCAAAGGCTTGGACGAAAGAATTCGTAAGACAGTGGATCTTCCCGTGCATGTGGTGCCGGATCCCTTGGTTTGCGTGGTAAGAGGTGCGGGCATGGTCTTGGACGATGTCGAGCGCTATCGTCAAGTTCTGATAAAAAAGATGGAAGATTAAGCTGATTTATCATGCTTTCGGGATTTATTGTCGCAACTGATGCTGCTTTTTCCCGGCTTGGGAAAGGCTGTGGAGGAAAGTGATGTTGCGCCGTTATCTCTCGGCAGCTGTGCTGATAATCTTCACCTTTATCATGGTCTTGGGCGATGGTGAAGCGCGCACAAAAAAGGCGGCATTCTTTGGCAGGACGATCTTTTTCCCCTTGGTTTCTTCTATAAGATCCATTGAGGCAAATTCCGATCTGCAAAAGGAAAACTTTAGCCTGCGTAGCAGCCTTACGGAGACTACACTGCAAAATATCGAGTTGCAAAATCAGATGAAAGAATTGGTCGATGTCACGTCTATCCATTTTACCACTGATTGTGCGAAATTTGAGATAGCTGAGGTGATAGGTTATTCCGGGGCGTTTTATCAGCGCAATCTCATAGTGAACAAGGGGCGCATACATGGGATAAGGGCACGTTCGGCTGTGATTTCCGGCAGTGGCATCGTGGGGAAAGTGATCAGCGTGAGCGATACTTATAGCATCATTTTGCCTTTCTCGAACCCTAACTTCCAATTGCCGGTGATGAATACGCGCACGGGGGTGCAGGGCATATTGCAAAGCGATGTCAGTGGATCAATTTCCATGAATCTGATAAAGTTGGGCTCTGAGATTGCCGCCGGTGATACGGTGGTGACGTCTAATCTTTCGCGGCTGTTTCCCAAAGGCTATCCCGTGGGGGTGGTAAATCGCACGCGGGAGACTACCGACAACCTGTTTATAAGTGCAGAAATAAATCCTTTTACCTTGGTTGAAAACCTGGAACACGTCTTTATTTTGATGGAGAGAATTAATGAAACAGAAGAGTGAAACAATAGAAGTATTCGGACAAATATATCAGAGAATACCCGTGAAAACTCATGTGCTTAGCGCAGAGGACGATATGCTGGAGATAGTTCAGAAATATGCTCTGCCGCTCATGAAAGAGGGAGATATGCTTACCATCAGCGAGAGTCCTTTGGCGATTACGCAGGGGCGCGCTATCCCGGTAAGCGAGATTCGTGTGAGCTTTTTGGCGAAGCTATTGAGTAAATTCGTAGCCAAAGTTCCTTATGGCATTGGCTTGGGTGCGCCCACGAGTATGCAATGTGCCATAGAGGAAACGGGGGTGATTCGTATTCTATTTGCCGCGTTTGTTGGCGCAATGGGCAAATTGATAGGCAGAAAAGGTGATTTCTATCGCGTTGCTGGTATGCAGGCGGCATTGGTGGATGCGGCTACAACCTCGCCCATCCCGCCCTATAACGAGACCGTGATCAAGGGACCAAAAGAGCCGCAGAGGGTGGCAGAAACCCTCACCGAAGCTATTGGCTATCCCGTTGCCATCATGGATATTAACGACATTGGCGGCAGCTGGATGATTGGCGGCAGCAGGCTAAATAAAGACTTCATAGAAGCCGTGATGAAAGATAATCCGCAGGGGCAAGATGATGAGCTCACGCCTCTGTGCATAGTGCGCAAGGCTGAGGTCTAAGACTTATGTATATCGGTGCTTTGATAAGCTTTTTGAGCGGGCTCTTCTTTTTGTATGCCCAGCTTATCATCGTGCCGAGTATCAGCATCGCGGGGGTGGCTCCTCTGTTGCTCTTGCCATGGATGCTAAACGTGGTATGGCAGCGGGATTGGCAGGTTGCCTTGCCCGTGGTCTTCATCATCGGTTTGATGTATGATACCCTGAATCCGCAGAGTTTTGGCACGCATGCCTTTATCTTCATCATCCTGGCGGTGGTGATAGATCTTTTGAGGATACCTTTCGAGCAGGATAGCATTGCGGCAAAGTTCATCGCAATCGGCAGTGTGAACTTGATATACAGTCTCTTGCTGCTTCTTATTTCGGGGCTTAGCTGGGGTTTTGATCTTCAGCTTTATCAGAATATACTCATCCTCTTTGTGTATAATCTCATCTTTGGCACGATTATCTTTGGCTTGATTCAGATCTTCAGCAGGCTGCGTATAGTGGTTCGCCATGAGTAAGCCCACGCGTTTGTTCAGCATATTTTCCGCCATACTTTTGGCGATTCTTTTGGTCTCGCTGTTTCGCTTGCAGGTTTTGCGCGGGAAATACTATCAGCAAGTGGCTGAAAGCAATGTGCTTAGGATACGCCGTATCTTTGCCACGCGCGGGGAGATCTATGATAATAAATATAGACCCATAGTGCAAAATATCCCTTCGCATGACCTCTATCTTACCACAAATAAAGTTGTTGATATCGAGGCGCTGGCGAGATTCCTCTTCCATCATCTGGGAATAGAGAATGAAGAGCTGGTGGAAATAGTTCAAAAGCAGCGCTTTAAGTCTTATGAGGAAATCCTCATTGCGGATAATATAGAATATGAAAGCATGCTGAAAATCAGCGAGTATTTAGATAACTTTCCGGAGCTGAACTTCCGCATTGGTTCTACGCGTGAATACCTCTATCCGAATCACTTTAGCGGGTATGTGGGGCGCATCAATGAAGAGGAATATGAGAAGTATCGCAGTGAAGATTATTCTTTGAACGGATACATCGGCAAGACGGGATTGGAGCGTTTTTATGAGGTGCTTTTGCGCGGGAAGGACGGCAAGGAGATCGTTCAGGTGGATTCTCGCGGGCGTAGTTTGGATCTTTTTAGCCACGAAGAGAGTTATCTGGAGCCGCTGAACGGGCTTTCCTTGGTCTTGACCATTGATAACGATCTGCAAAACTTCTGCGAGAAGGCATTTCCAAGGCATCTCAGAGGAGCATTGGTGGTCAGCGATATCAGAACCGGCGGCATCCTGGCGTATGTGAGTAAGCCGGATTATGATCCCAATATATTCATGCAGAGGATCAGTCCCGAGGCCTGGAAAGAGCTCAATCACAAGAGCAAGCCGATGTTGGATAGAGTGATTCATGCTACATACCCTCCGGGCTCAGTGTTCAAGCCGGTGACTGCGGGGCTGGGGATGGAAAAGAAGCTCGTCAATCGTAATACGCGGTTCAAATCCTGCGGCGGTGGCTATCAATATGGGAATAGATATTTCAGGTGTTGGCTGCATTCCGGGCATGGCAGAACGAATATCATCCAAGCCTTGGCTCAATCCTGCGACGTGTATTTCTATGATCTTTCTTTGAAGCTGCCTTTGGATGAATTTAAGGACTATGCTCAGCGTAGTGGATTTTATGGTAAAACGGGGATTGATCTGCCCAATGAGCGGCGTGGCTTTTTCCCGGATACACAGTGGTATAAAGAGAATTATGGGCAGAATATTCAAACAAGCGGGCATAAGATCAATCTTTCCATTGGGCAGGGTGAGATCCTTACATCGCCGATACAGATGAATGCTTACTTTGCCGCGCTTGCGAATAATGGAGTGTGGATTCAGCCGCATCTGCTTAAGCAGACCGTGGGGCGCAGTAGGCTCACGGCGGCGGAAGTTCAGCCTTTGAAGAGTATGAAGCTGCCTTTTAGTGATAGTGATTTGAAGCTTATTTTGGAAGGGCTTTATGCTACTTGTAATAGTAAGTATGGCACGGCGGCGGTGGTGCAGGTTCCCGGCGCGAAAACCTTCGGCAAGACGGGCTCGGCAGAGAACTCTATGGGCAAGACCACGCATGCTTGGTTTTGCGGACATATTGAGACCGATAAGCCGGAGATCGCGGTGACGGTGTTCATGGAGAATGCCGGCGGCGGCGGATCTATCGCGGCGCCCGTGGCAAAGCAAGTCTTTGATTATTATATTGGTAATATCGAGGATATTAAGCGCACGGTTGCCATTCCTGCTCAGTTCCGCACGGCTGAAGATGAGGAAGAAGAGCCTCAGGAAGAAGAGGAGATCGTCCAGCCGGAAGAGGCTGAGGATGAAGAAGATATCATCGAGATCGAGGAAGAGGAGGAGGAAGAACAATGATCAATCGCAAGAAGTTTGACTTCGTTCTCTTGGCGCTCTTGGTGCTGCTCATATTCTTGGGCTGCATTGCGATATATAGTGCTTCAACTACGGTGGTATCAGGCTTTAAAGGCACACAGAATTATTGGTGGCGGCAGATCATCTTTGCAGTCGTTGCGCTTGCGGGACTCACTTTCGTGATATGGCTTCCCATGCCTATATTCGACGTACTCATACTGCCGGCGTTTATTGCCAATATCATTGCTCTGATCGCGGTGCTCTTTACTCCTTCGGTGAGTGGGGCGCATAGGTGGTTCAGTATTGGCGGGATAAACTTTCAGCCTTCCGAGAGTGCGAAACTGCTCAGTATACTCATAATAGCACGCAATATCTCGCGGGAGGGACTGAGCGACTATCGTAAGATACTCAATGGTTTTAGCATCATGCTGATTCCTATAATCCTGATTATGTTGGAGCCGGATTTTGGTACGACCATTGTCTTTTGGGTGAGCCTCATGGCTATGCTCATCGCGGCTGATGTGCCCGTATTCTATATCTTGCTGATTCTTTCGCCTGCTTTCTCGGTGGTGGCATCCGTGCATTGGATTGGCATTGTTTTGTGGCTTTTATTCTTGATCGGCTTTCTTGTCATGTCGCGGTTATCTTGGGTGACCATCACGGTCGCGGGGATAGTTAATGGCTTTGTTTCATTGGTGATGCCGCTCTTCTGGATGGGATTGAAAGACTATCAGCAAAATCGTATTCTCACCTTCTTGGATCCAACGCGGGATCCGCTGGGGGCAGGGTATCAGATCATTCAATCAAAGATCGCCATTGGCAGCGGCTATCTATTTGGCAAAGGCTGGTTGGGCGGCACGCAGAAGAATATGAACTTCTTGCCGGAGCATCATACGGACTTCATCTTTTCTACAATAGGAGAGGAGTTTGGCTTTGCGGGCTCTATCATTCTCTTGGGCGTCTTTGTTGCGTTCTTTGCGAGGATGATACGCGCCTCCGGCGAACTCATGGTCTCGGAAAGAAGGGTTGCCACCTCCGGCATATTCGCGTATCTTATATCACAGAGCTTTATCAATATCGGCATGAACATTGGCCTGGTTCCCGCTACAGGTATTCCCTTGCCGTTTATATCTTATGGCGGATCAAACCTTTTATTTAACACGCTTTCAGTTGCAGTTGTGCTAAAATATATGAACGAAAGAGGGTTCATGAAATGAAAAACATCGTATTACTAATCTTAATGTCGTTGATCCTAAGCTCATGCTTTATGGGCTCTTCTTTGCTCTTTACGGAGTCTGAGATTTTAGATAATCCGAATCTCGTGATGAATCCGGGCTTTGATGCATATTCCTTTGCAGGTCATGATGCCCTCAAAGGCTGGACTATCTACACCAAGCCCGATGATAGTGAGTTCGATAAAATCAAAATAGATCCCATGCATTACACCGAGGGGGATACCTCCCTACGCATCGACGCGTCGGATAAGGATGTGGTGATCATCTCGGATTCATTTGAGGTGCGTCGCTATGGCGGCTATTATTCGCGGATCAAATTCAAGACCGATAGCCCAAATCCTCCGCTGACTCGCTTTCGCATGACCACCTTCAAGGGCAATGGTAAGATCACAAACCGTTTTCGCAAGAAGATGAAGCTTTCCGAGGATTGGGATACTGCGGCGATAAGCGCGGGCTTCCTCAAACCGGGCGTGAAGTTTGCGCGAGTATCCATCTATATCCCTGCTTTCAGTGAAGGCAGCATCTGGATAGATGATGTGGGATGCTGGGAAGTTCATGGCTTTAGGATAGACTAAAGTCGGGCACGTGTCTTGTTATTTCTTGGTAGGAAGGCAAGAAGGTGCTGCCTGAAGCGATGAAAAAGATACTGTTTTTTGCGCTCAATAGCAGTTGGAGTCAGTCCAATCTCGCGCTGAAATATATGCGTCAGATGATACGCGGGATGGATTATGAGCTGTGTGAGCATAGCGCAACCCTGAGTGAGCCTTTCACGCATGTGATTGCCGATATCTATGCTTTGAAGCCGGATGTGATCTGCCTTTCGGCGTATATCTGGAATAGGGTGAATCTGCAAAGACTGGCGCGTGAATTGGGCAAGGTCTTGCCGGATGCCGTCATCGTTGTGGGAGGTCCCGAGGCTTATGCTTTCGAGGAGATAGAATCATGCATCATCATCAAAGGAGCAGGGGAAGCAGCCTTCTACGGGTTGGCAGAGAGTGGTTTTGATCCCTCTTTTGAACTCACCGATATTAGGCATATACCTCTTTCAGGCATCCCTTTTGCCTATGAAGAGGCTGATCTTGCCGAGCTGGAAGATCATCTCATCTATTACGAGTGCTATCGCGGCTGTCCCTATCGTTGCGTGTATTGCCTTTCTGCTACGGATGAGCGCAAAGAGCTGCGCTTCGATATCAGCAAACCGGAAGAGAAAGAGAGGCTGATAGCCGAGCTGGATGCACTCACCGCGCTGAAGCCCAGAACGCTGAAGTTCATAGATCGTAGTTTTAATATCCACAAGGAGCTCGCGCATCTTATCTGGGATTATGCCATCAAGAGCGATGCTAGGTTTGACTTCCATTTTGAGATCTATCCCGATCTGCTCTCGGATGATGATATCGCACTTCTTGCGCAAGCGCCGGCAAATCGCATCCGCTTCGAGATTGGCATACAGAGCGTGAATGAAGAGGTGCTGGCTCGCAGCGGACGCAAATCTGATTGGCAGAAGAGCCGCCACTATCTAAACGAGCTCAGAGTCAAAACCAAGGTGCGCATTCATGCCGACCTACTCGTGGGTTTACCGGGTGAGGACTTCGACAGCATCATCCATTCACTTAACGAGTTATGCCGGACGCGCCCGGCAGCCGTGCAGCTGGGCATGCTCAAGATCTTGCCGGATACCCCCATGAAAGAGATAGCAAAAGAGCGGGGCTATCTATGGCTGGACGATCCACCCTATCAGATACTAAGAAGCGATGCGCTCAGCTATGACGAGATCTGCTATTTGGACGACCTCGCCCATCTCCTTAGTCTATATTGGAACAAAGAGGAGTTTGCCGAGCTTTGGGACGGGCTTTTAGATGAGCATAGCGCAACAGAGATACTTGAGACTCTCATGCAGCTTCACAAAGAGCAGAACCGCCCCTATCACAGCGTTTCACGCATGCGCCGCGAGGAAAACATGCAGGAAGCAAAGTCTCGCCTTCGTGCCTTAGGCAAAGCATCTAATATTTTAGTTGACTGATTTTTAGTTTAATTAATGATTGAAATGGGATATTGGGACGAAGAGCCCAAACCCTTAGACCACAAAAACAAGTATTTATTCCCTGAGGAGGAGATATGCTGCAAGGTTCATATGTTGCCTTAGTAACGCCTTTTAAGGATGGGAGCATTGATTGGAATGCTCTGGAAGGCCTGATAGAGTTTCACTTAGAAAATAAGACCCATGGCATCTTGCTTTTGGGAACCACTGCGGAAACTGCCGCGTTAGCATCGGACGAAAAGGATGCACTGTGCAGATTTGCCATACAGAAGATAGGCGGTAGAGTTCCGGTGATGATAGGAACGGGAACCAATAACCTCAATCAAACGCTTTCAAATACCAAGAAGGCGAAGGAATTGGGCGCAGACTCGGCTCTCGTGATTACCCCATATTACATCAAACCCACTCAAAACGGACTCTATGAATATTACAAAGAGCTCGCCCAGAGGGTGGATATCCCAATAGTTATCTACAACGTTCCCGGACGCACGGCAGTGAATATGGATGCCGAGACTACGGTGAGATTGGCGCATGATTTTAAGAACATCGCGGGGCTCAAAGATGCCAGCGGAAACATGCCTCAAACTACTGCCATCATCAGAGATGCGCCGAAGGATTTCAGCGTTTTCAGCGGAGAAGACGCACTTAATATGTGCATCATGGCAACCGGCGGCAAGGGCTGCATTTCGGTGACTGCAAACGTAGCGCCAAAGCTGCTCAGCGAACACATAGAGACCTGCCTCAAAGGCGACTACACGCTCGCTGCAAAGCAGAACCTACATCTGGCCAAACTCAATGACCTGATGTTCATAGAAACAAACCCCATCCCCGCCAAAGAAACCCTGCACATGATGGGCAAGATCGAGCTTGAATTTCGCCTGCCCATGTATCCGCTGAAGGATGCAAACCGCAAAATCCTCAAGCAGGGTCTCAAAGAATACAAATTAATTTAAACATTGGAAGGATACATCATGGAAAAGAAAATAACACATGGATTTGAACTTACGCGCAGACAAGAGATCAAAGAGATCGGCGCAACGATAAACTACTTCAAACACCTCAAGAGCGGGGCAGACATGATCTACCTCGAAAATGAGGATACTAATAAGGTGTTTAATATCACCTTTAGAACCGTTCCCGAAGACGACACAGGATGTCCGCACATATTGGAACACTCCGTGCTAAACGGCAGCAAGAACTTCCCCGCTAAAGGCACCTTTATGGAGCTGATCAAAGGTAGCTTGAATACCTTTATCAATGCTATGACTTCCTCGGATTGGACTTCATATCCCGTTGCCTCTACAAATGATAAAGACTTCTTGAACCTCATGCGCGTATATCTCGACGCCGTACTCAATCCGCTCATCTATGACGACCCAAGAATCTTGCAACAAGAGGGCTGGCACTATGAACTCTTTGATAAAGAGGGCGAGATTAACTATCGCGGCGTGGTCTATAACGAGATGAAAGGCGCATTTTCCTCCGAAGATAGCATAGTTGTTAGAAACAGCACCAATGCGCAATTCCCGGATACGCCTTACGGCTTTGAAAGCGGCGGTGATCCCGATGCTATTCCCCAGCTTACCCAAGAGAAATTTGCCGACTTCCATCGCAAATATTACCATCCCTCAAACAGCCTGATCTGGCTCTATGGCGATGTCGATCTCGATGAAACGCTCAAGATAATCAACGAGAGCTATCTCAAGGATTTTGACGATCCTAAGATAGAGATTCGCTTTCCCATGCAAGAGCCTTTTAATGAGCCGAAGAAGATCACCATGCAATATCCCTTGGGCGATGATATGGAGATTGAAGGCGAATACCATCTCACGCTGAACTATACTTATGGCAAGGCTACAGACTCCTATTTGGGCACGAGCCTACAGATCTTGGCAGAGCTTTTGATGAACACCCCTGCAAGCCCCTTGAAGCTTGCTATTATCCGATCAGGGCTCTGTAAAAACTCTATGATCTATGTGCGTGCAGACATCGTTCAGCCCACCATACATATCTTCCTCAAGCAGATCAAGAAGGAAGACATACCCGCGCTTATTGAACTCATTCAAAATGAACTACAGCGTATCGCGAGCGAAGGCTTTGATAAAAAGCTCATCGAAGCTACCTTAAATGCACGTGAATTCTTCCTGCGTGAAGCTCAGATGCAAAACTTCCCCAAAGGACTCTTTTACAGCCTGGGCTCTATAGGGGAGTGGATTCATGGCGGAGATCCTATAGATTCCTTAGCTTTTGAAGGCTATTTAGCACACCTAAGAAAAGGCATCACCGAGCCGCTCTATGAGAATCTCATAGAAGAGGCTATGCTCAAAAATGACCATAGAAGCGAGATAGTGTTCGAGCCCGTTCCCGGCATGATTGCCGCCGGTGAAGAGCGCGTAAGAAAAGAGCTTGAAGAATATAAGAACAGCCTCTCCGAAAAGGAGATAGAAGAGCTCATCGAGATGAACATCAAGCTCAAAGAGTGGCAGGAAACGCCCGACAGTGAAGAAGATATGCTGAAGATCCCGCTGCTAAGCCTCAGCGATGTGGATACCAAGGCAAGCTTTAACGAGCCCATTGTAGAAGAGAAAGAGGGCTGGACCCTGCTGAAAAACCCCATACATACCAATGGCATCGTATATATTTCCAGCCATCTCGATCTGGCGCATGCTACCATAGAAGACATCTCCTGGATTCGTCTATATACCCAGCTTTTGGGTCAGATCGACAGTGAAAACTACAGTTTTGCCGAGCTTAATAACGAGATTCGCAACAACACCGGTGGGATAACACTAAATACCCAAGCTTATGGCGAGATAGAAAACCCCGAAAATGTGATGCCCAAGCTAGTGCTTGCCGGCAAGGCAATTGCAGATAAGACTCCTGCGCTCATCAAGTTCATGGCAGAACTAGCCCTGCGTCCTCTCTTTGAAGATGAAGGCAGAATCAAGAGCCTTTTGTTAGAGCTGAAGTCCGGCGCAGAACAGCGCACCATCAATATGGGACACGTAGTGGCAATCACCCGCATGTTAGCTCCCATCTCCAAAGCCCACAGAATACAGGACGCTTATGGCGGCTTGGGCTATCTCCACTTCCTCAGTGATATCGTAAATCAGATGGAAGGTGATATGGCAGGCATCATCGCCAAATTCAAGGAAGTACAAAAGCGTTATTTCACGAAAGAAGGACTGGTGTTAAGCCTCACTGCAAATGAAGAGCTGATCCCCAAGGCAGAGAAAGAGTTAGATTCATTGCTTGCTCAACTAAGCCAAGAAAGCCACGCTCCTGCAGAAGAAGACGCAAGCCCCGCAAAGATAAAAGAAGGCATCACCGCACCGATCAAGATCCAATATGTAGCCAAAGGCGGCGATTTCCGCGAGAAAGGCTACGACTATTCCGGCAAGATGATGGTCTTAGGCAGCATTCTCAGCACGGAGCATCTCTACAAGGAATTGCGCGTTAAAGGCGGTGCTTATGGCGGCGGCGCAGGCTTCCGTCAGGATGGAACGATGTTCTTCTATTCATATCGCGATCCCAACCTCAAGGAAAGCCTGGATGTATATAGCGGCGTAGCAGAATCGCTAAGAGCTTTTAATGTAAATAGACGCGAGATGGATAAGTTCATCTTGGGAGTAATCTCTACCTTAGATTATCCCAAAACACCGGAAACTATAGGCACGGAAGCTGCCGTGAACTACATCACCGGAATGAATAAAGAACTCTTCCAAAAGATTCGCGATGAAGTGCTTTCCACAAACGTGGAAGATATCAAAGCCTATGCCGAGATGATAGAAGAAGTAATGAAAGACAACCACTACACTGTGGTAGGCAGCGAAACCAAAGTCAAGGAAGCAAGCGCTCTCTTCGACGAAATCATCCCCTTCATCAAGAAGTGAGACAAAGAGACAAGAAACGTAATATAAGATATCGCGGCAGGCTGCGCAACGTCAGCCTGCCCGATGTTGACATCTTGGATTCTGAACGGGAGTTTACGGACTATAAAACCGACCGCAAAAGCTCCAAACGAGATGATATATACAAAGCCGACGCCATCCTCGAAGAAGGGCGCGTGATGGAAATCATGAGCAACTATCATTGCCGCGTCCAACTCGAAAATGAGCTGATCTCGGCCTCCATCAGCGGCAGACTCAAGCAATTCAAATCCCGCGCCACGGGCATACTCGCCGTGGGGGATTACGTTCAGGTGGATGTAGCCCAAAAGCCCGACTACCGCGTAGAAAACATCCTGCCCCGCACAAATAGCCTCATCCGCTATAGCGGTGGCTCCTTCCAAAAAGAGATTCCCCTTGCGGCGAATATCGACAGACTCATCATCACCGTTTCCTGGCGCAAGCCCATCTTCAAAGCGGGACTGATAGACCGCTATCTCATCTTGGCAAACCTACATAAAGTGACGCCCATACTCGTGATGAACAAAGTAGATCTCTGTGAATATCGTGAAGATATAGATGAAGAGCTCAGCCAATACAAGCAACTGGGCATCAAGACCATCCTCACCTCAGCCGTTACCTTGGAAGGAATAGAAGAGCTGAAAGAAGAGCTGAAAGGGCAAGACAGTGTGTTCTCCGGCCACTCCGGCGCAGGGAAAAGCTCCCTGATCAATGTGCTGATGCCGGGACTGGAATTGCTCACCGCACCCGTCAGCGAATTCAACGAGAAGGGCAAACACACCACCACGCAGGCAATAATGATCCCTTGGGACTTTGGCGGACATCTCATCGATACCCCCGGAATTAAGACCATCAACCTGCACCGCGATCTCAAGGAACTACTTCCCAGGCTTTTCCCCGGCTTCGATCGCTTTTATCCCAATTGTAGATTTAGGGATTGCAGCCACACCCACGAGGAAGGTTGCGCCGTGATAGCCGCAGTGGAAAACGACGAACTTCACATAGAAAGATATGACTCTTACCTTTGGATTTTAGATAATATATGAAACATTTTGCAGTATTCATCAACCCCCTTTTTGCAGATCAAGACAGCATCTTTGAATTGCTATTGCGTCTCTTAGAACAAGAGAAATCACGCAATGCCAAGTCAGAGATGCTTTTTTTTGGCGATATTGCCCAAGCGGAAATGCTTCGCCATCCCGTGATCCCCATTGATTTTTGTGAAGAGAAACCCTCTGCCGAGATAGATTGCATCTTGGTCTTTGGCGGAGACGGCACCATTCTGCGTGCCAAAGAGCTTGCGCTGAAGACCGGTGCTCCAATACTCGGCATCAATTTAGGCTATTTAGGCTTCCTTTCGGAAAGCACCCTGCCGGAGATCAGTGGCTCCATCCGCGACCTCATAGAAGGCAAATACAGCCTTTTGGGGCGCATGCTCATCAAATGCACACTGAAGCGCAAAGGCGAGCCTGCCATCACCTGGGAAGCCCTCAACGATGCCGTGGTCTATAAGGGAGAAAATCCCGGACTCATCAATGCGCGCATCTATGCTAATAGACGCTATGTCTTTGATATGCGCTGCGATGGCGTGATCGTTTGCACGCCCACGGGTTCCACTGCATATTCGCTGGCAGCCGGCGGGCCTATCCTCGCTCCCCAGATGAAAGCAATGGTCTTGACTCCGCTGAATCCCCATCTTTTAACCATCCGTCCCCTGGTTTTTTCCGCGGAAGAAAAGCTGAAACTCAGGATATATAAGCTTAAGCAAAACGCTTGGCTGCAAATAGATGGAGAGAACGTTTGTCCCATCCATGAAAACGACGAGATCCACATCACCGCCTCCGAGCGCAGCGTGAACTTTATCAAGCTAAACAAGCGTAGTTTCTATCGCATCTTGCGCAATAAGATGCACTTGGGTAAGTAATGCTCACAGAGATTTATATCAAGAACTATATCTTGGTGCCGGAATTGCGCATGAGCTTCGGCAAGGGGCTCACCGTGATCAGCGGCGAGACCGGCGCTGGAAAGTCCATCATTGTCGGCTCCATCGGGCTCATCTTTGGCGATAGCGCCGCAGGGATAGAAGCTTGGGATAAAGAGCAGCCCATCTATCTGGAAGCAAGCTTCATCCCTTATAGAGATAAGGCCACAGAGGCGATGTTACACGAGATTGGCGCCGAGGAAGAGGAAGAGCTTATCCTTGCCCGTGAGATCAGCGTAGCCGGCAAATCTACCTACTTTTTGGGCGGCAGGCGCACGAGCGCAGCGATATTAAAAGAGCTCAAACCCCTCCTTTTGGACTTTCACCACCAGCGCGATCAGCAGAAGATCCTACAAAGCAGCTTTCAACTCGAACTTTTAGATCGCTATGGCGAAACCACGGCTATGCGTGAAGATTTTGGCACAAAATACAGACAAATCCGCGCGGATATCCGCTCTCTGGACGAACTGATAAGGCGCCAAGAAGAAGGCCGGCACATGCTGGAACTCTATCAATATCAATATAATGAACTACAAGAAGCTGCCATCTCTGCCGGCGAAGATGCTGCCCTGCAAAGCGAGTATGAACTGCTCAATAACTCCGCCGAGATTGCCACGCTTTGCCAAGAGATTCATGAAAACCTCTTTGAAAGAGAAAACAGCCTCTTCGACGAGATCAGCCGCTATAGCTATAGATTGGAACAATTTGCCAAGATGGACAGCACCCTCGCCGAAGCGCACAATTCAATCAGCGAAGCGCTCTCATCACTGCAAGAAAGCTCGCTCTCATTAGACAGCGCAAAGGGGCGCATCACCCACGATCCCGGTCGCCTCGAATTCCTCGAAGAACGCCTCAACCTCATTAACGGCCTGCTTTACAAACATAAGGTGAAGGATATAGCCGAGCTTTTAGAACTCTTTGAAGAGCGCAGGCAAGCGCTGAAATCATCAGACGAGCTAAGCGAGGAAATAGAGCAGGCAAAACTCAAACTGGGCATAGATCACAAGAAGCTGAGAGAGATGGCAAATAAGCTGAGCCAGAAACGCACGCAGGCGGCAAAAAACCTCGCTCTGGAACTGAGAGATTCCATCCGTAAACTTGCCATCAAAGACGCACAATTTGAAATAAGAATTGACAAAATATCAGATACCGAAAAGCTAAGTCATAGAGACATTTCTTTTTGCAGCGAAAGCGGACAAGATTCAGTCAGCTTTCTTTTTTCGGCGAATCCCGGTGCGGCGCCCAAGCCTCTGCAGGCGGTTGCCAGCGGCGGCGAGATGAGTAGAATCCTGCTGGGAATCAAAGAAATAATCAGCGCAAAAGAAAGTCCGCGGCTCATTGTTTTGGACGAGATAGACACCGGCATAGGCGGCAAGACGGCCGATTATGTTGCACGCTGCATCTACAATCTGGCAAAACACAGCCCGGTTCTCTGTATCACTCATTTAGCTCAGATTGCGGCTTATGCAGACCACCATGTCGCAGTGGAAAAGAGAGGCGATAAAAAGATTGGTGTGAGCCTGAGAGCCTTGGATAAAGAGGAGCAGAAGGTGGAGATCGCCAGGATGCTATCCGGAACGATCACCGATGCTTCGCTAAAACACGCTAAAGAACTTTTATTAAAAAATATAGGATGAATATTATTGTGAGTAGCAAATCAAAACATCGTTTTAGTGCAGTAGCAGTTCTCGTCGTCATTTTGGCGATTGGCATCACTGTTTATGAGGTAACAAAAGCCACAAGCTCCGCTCCGAAAATTGATTTTAGAGATAGCAACCATCAGTTTAACAATCTCAAATTCATAAACAAAGCGAAAGTGAGCTTTAGCACCCCGGATCCGGCAAAGGCACAGTGTGAAATCGCCCGCATCATGGATGAAAAAGGCAAGAGAAGGATACGTAAAGAAGATGGCGGAAGCTATGGTGCATATATCTTTACGGTGGGAAACGAGACGATTAGCGAAATTGTGGGAAGCCTGCGCGAGATAGGCACTATCGGCACTACGGTAGAGCTTATTGACACTGCTTTGGTGAATCTGGATTTTGACAGCGAAAGCGCCAAACTAAAATCTTATGAATCAGAACTCAGTGATTTGGGCAAGGTACGCTTTCCCAGCGATATACAGAACAAACGTAAAGAGGAATTGCACGCTCTTATCCAATATGCAAGAAACAATTTAGAAAAGCTTCGTGAAAACGATATTACATTACTTTATATCACGCTAAGCTCCGGCGGCTCCGCCAAAAAAGGGCTGAATCTCATTATGGATTATTCCATAGTATTTCTAAAATGGCTGGCAATCTTATTTTTGCTTCGCATCCTGCTCGTGATCATAGCAAACCTCTTGGTGGATCTCTTTAACCTCGTTGGAATCAAACCAAATAGTGACCAAGGTTTTGGCTCCTATAGCGGATATTATACACGCTATTCAAATCGAGGAGAATCAAAAAGGAAAATCAAGCGCGTCTACAAAGACAGAGATATTAAGCCGGATAGCCCGGAAGAAAACAACAAATAATACAGGAGATTATGATGACTTTATTAGCATGGCATGTGTGGATGATCTTGGGGATTCTCTTTATAATCATCGAGATCTTTGATCCTTCCTTCTTCTTCATTTCATTGGGAATAGGGGCGATCCTGACAGGACTCATTGCCCTTTTGCCCATTCATATCGTGGCGCAGATCTTTATCTTTGCCGTGCTAAGCTTCATAAGTTTCCTCTTTATGCGCAAGCTCGGTAAGAAGGTTCTTGCAAAATCGGGTCCCGAAACAAATGTATATGGACTCATAGGACAAAACGCCGTGGTCACCAAAGAAATCCCCGCCGAAGGCAGAGGGTATGCCAAGATCGGCGGTGAAGAATGGGTGGCGGTTGCCGAAGATGGCAAAGAAGCTTTCGAACTGGGCGCCAAGGTGGAAGTGATGGGAATAGACGGCAATAAGGTGCTCGTGAAGCGACAATCAGAAGAGCAAGAAGAGGCGCCGGATGCGTAAGGCTATCCTCTTCTTGGTGCTTGTCGTCCTGCTTTTTAGCCTCGGTTGCAAAGCTAAGCAACCCTCTGCTCTAAGGATTGGCATGAGTGATGATAACCCGCCCTTTTGCAGCGAAGTGGATGGCTCACTCGTGGGAATAGATTCGGATATCGCACACAATATCATCCGCATCCTCGAAATCCCTTATGAGATCAGCGCCATGCCTCAGGATCAGATAGAAGAGAAGCTGCTCTTAGGTGAGCTGGATCTCGGCTTTGTCTATATCGAAAACAAGGAAGATCTCAACCCCGATATCAACTATTCAATACCATATTATGAGGGCACGAGAGATGAGGAAGAGTCTGAAATATATAGATATATGCTCGCTATGCCCAAAGAGGCGAAGATGAACGATGATATCATGGCAGCGCTGGAAGATCTGATTCACAATGGAGACCTTCTGTCCATTCTGCAAACGCATATATATTAAATTTGGTAGGGTGGCATTCTGCCGCCCGATATTCCTCATAAACCTGGTAGGGTGACGCCCCCGTCGCCCGTCTTTCCGCTTTTATATTTGGGGCGGGAACGTCCCCTCTCAAGCATGCGCCCCCGGCGCATCCTCTTTCCCTGTGTGCAGCACTCCGCCATCCGTAACACTGACTTCAGTCGGTAGTTGTGTGGACTTCAGTCCACTTTCTAACACCCTATGTGCGAAGCACATACCTCACCCCATCCGGTAGGTTAACGCCCTCGTTAACCGATAAAGCCCAACCCGAACCTTATTTTCACGCACAAAAAAAGAGCGAAGCACCAAAGCTCCGCTCTCTATCTAACTTATTATTATCTTAATTTGCCAGAGGTTCAACGCTTACAAACTTGCGTCCCAGTCTCTTGGTTTCAAATTTCACATGTCCGTCCACGAGGCTATAGAGAGTGAAATCTCTGCCCATGCCAACATTGGTTCCGGGATGGACTTTTGTGCCTTTCTGGCGAACGATGATATTGCCGGCAAGGACAGCTTCCCCGCCATATTTCTTCACGCCGCGATATTTTGGATTGCTATTGCGACCGTTACGACTGCTTCCACCACCTTTCTTTTGTGCCATTTAATCCTCCCTTAAGCCCGAATATCCTTGATTCTGATATCGGTAAATTGTTCACGATAGCCTTTTTTGACTCTGTAGCCTTTGCGGCGTTTCTTATGGAATATAATCTTTTTCTTACCTTTGCCGTGATCTATGACTTCAGCGACTATCGCTGCGCCTTCGACTACGGGAGTGCCGACCACGATGTCTTCTTCGTTGCGCACGAGAAGGACGCGGTCAAATTCGATCTCTTGACCGGGCTCTGCCGTATTCAGCAAGGGAACGCGAAGTGTTGCGTTTTTTTCAGCCCTAAACTGAAATCCTTTAATTTCTACGATGGCGTACATCTTTTCTCCTTGAGATTTATCTATGATTTACCAAGATTTACTTTGTCGTATATCTGTCAAGCAGAAATGTTTTCTTATGCCGCATAGCTGCTTACTCGTTGGATCGCAAACGTCCTCGTTTGCGCCTGTTTCTTTACTGATGCAACTAAGCTAAGCGGTCGGTGCGGCAACGCCCTCGTTGCCGCGAGCGTCACCAGGCAACCGAGCTGAGCGGTCGTCGCAGTTTCCCTGTTTTGGGGCGGGAACGTCCCCGCTCAAGCATGCGCCCCAGCGCATTCCTTAACAGTTTGGGGGCTAACATCCTGTTGTCCGAGAAAGTCCCGCTTTCTATTCTTAGATTATACCATATGCTAAGCCACGAAAATTAATAATTCCCTTATAAGTCATCGCCAGCATGTGGAAGTTTTGTCAACATGCTGGCGATGAATCAAGATATGTTCATCCTTCAATTTCAATTATGTTGCCGCGCCAACAAAGCCCTTGACAATTTCCCCACAATCATTTACCAAAGAAAAAACTAAAAGCTTATGGAGTCCATCATGAAAGATCAGCTAACCATCCCTCCCGAAGTCTTAGCCAGGCTAATCAAAGAAGCCGAAGAGGGCGATACAGAGGCTCAATACTATCTCGCAACCATATATGAAGATGGCGAGGGTGTAGAACAAAACACAGAAGAAGCCATGAAATGGTATCACAAAGCCGCCGAGCTCGGCGATGTCGATGCTCAAATCATGCTTGGCCTTACCTATCACGATGGTGAGTCGGTAAAAAAAGACATGAAAGAAGCCGAAAAGTGGTATCGTAAAGCAGCTCTTCAAGGCGAGGCAGATGCGCAATATTTTCTTGGGGATCTCTATTATTATGGCGAAGGCGTAGAGCAAAATAAGGAAGAAGGCTTGAAGTGGTATCGCAAAGCTGCCGCGCAAGGTCAAGAAGACGCCCAGTATGAGCTTGACGATATAGACGCGAAATATGACGGAGAGATTGAGCATTATCTTGAGCGGGAGCAAAAGCTTCGTGAGATCGCGGAGAAAGGCGATGGAGAGACTCAGCTTGAGCTCGGAATAATGTATTATCTCGGCAACAAAGTGGACGATGATCCGGAAGAGGCGGCGAAATGGCTGGGCAAGGCGGCAGAACAGGGATTTCCCACAGCGCAAGCTTTGCTGGGAGGTATGTATGAAGATGGTGTTGGTTTGGAGCAAAATAATGCCTTGGCGCTAAAATGGTTCCGCAAAGCAGCTGATCAAGGCGATTCTGAGGCGCAATATAGGCTGGCGAATAAGCTTTTCAATGGCGACGGGACTGAGCAAAATATTGAAGAGGCAATGCGATTCTATCATCTCTCAGCCGAGCAGAAACACAGCGAAGCTCAGAATACCTTGGCGCTCTGTTATCTTCACGGTGAAGGGGTTGCGCAGGATATACAAGAGGCTTTGCGCTTGTTTGAAGGGGCTGCAAATCGAGGCGTGGTCGATGCGCAATATGCACTCGGTGAGCTGTATTTTAATAGCGCGGGAGTGGAGCCTGACTATGAAAAAGCCTATTTCTGGTTTTATATCGCTGTTGTGTTTTACAATGATGAGGCAGAACGGAGACTGAAAGAGACAGCAGCTAAGATGGACGCAGAGGCGATTGATAGAGCTAAGGCAAAAGTGCGAGAGTGGCTCGAAGAACACGATATTGATGTGGAGATAGAGTAAAAGCTGCGATTTGAGCTGCAAATAATCAAGCTAAGCGGTCGGTGCGGCAACGCCCTCGTTGCCGCGAGCGTCAACATGCAACTGAGCTGTTTGGTGCAGCGATACTTTTTCGTTGGATCGTGAACGTCCTCGTTGCCAGTGAAACCGCAGTTTTCAGAGGAAGACTAACAGCAGAAATTTCGATCTCAAGTAATTCAGTAATATGAGGAAAAGAAAGATACCTAAGCATCTGTATTGTATCTGTTTGCAATAGTGGAGACAGCGTCTCCACTTTTCCCGCTGCATTTATTATTGGTTAGGGATCAGGCAGGCAAATTGATCCGATAAGTACCTTCTTCACAAGCGTTTGTAATTGTGGACTCACTGAATCCACAATCTCCGGGTAGGTCTTGTAGAACTTCAAATAACTGTACATTCTCTTTTGTCGCTTCTTGACACATCATACTTCTTGAGTTCTATTGCCAGCTTCTCAATTACCTGCCCCCATAATCTTCTCTATCGGTGCCATTTAACTCGTATTCAGCTATATAATAACCGATCATCCAATTGCGCGTTCACTGAACGCGCTTTTTAAAGAAACCTTGTGGTCATCTTTATATTCATCTTCTCCCATAATAATATATGATGTTAAAAGACATGATTGCACTTGTAGATGGCACTTGAAAATGGTACAAAAATAGCAAATATGCGTTTCATTTACTTGACCTGCTACTTGGCACTTGTATGGCTCTTAACTAACTATTTCTTAGCTCGTTAACTTGGCTCGTCACCTGGCTCGTTGCCTGGCTCGCTACCTGACCTCTTTCTTGTATCCTCGCCTGTCATTTATTTAACTTTATTCAACACCTATAAGCTTGACTATTTCAAACAAATCCAGTTATTAAATTTTACTTAATAACTCAAAGTATCATATTTCAGAGACTTCCCTCTTTTAACACCTAAAATATAGTGTCTATATACTCAACCCATTCAGCCTCAACGGCATCTTACTCCAATGCGTCTCAATCGCCTGAGTAAACTCCGTCCGCACAAGCTTCGCCCTCTGCTTCAGCCAATCCCCATCATCCACTCTCAGATATATCCCCTCAATCAAGCCCTCTCCATAAGCAGATTTGCCCATGAAATCAACTATCTCATCTAAAGAGAAAACACCGTGTGCAATCTGCCTGATCACATGAAGACCCGCTTTTTTAACTATCGCATTCCTGCGTTCAATCGAAAGAAAGCGAGCCTCTTTTTTATCAAAAACATCAAAGGCAATAAACCAATCCGGCAAACTATTATATTCAATCGAGTGTATGGCATAGCACCACTCACCAAATACTATCTTATCGGTTCCCAGCGCGTCGAAAAGATCATCAAGACGGACTTCCAGCCACCTCTTTATATCTTTCCACTGACCCATATAGGGTTCATGGATGAAATTGCCCCTATTTTGCAAAACAACATTTCCTTCTTCATCAAAAGAAATGCCTAAATTTGCACCGTCTATCTTCTCTTCGAGGGTGACTTCATGCTCTAAAAAGCTAGCCCTCTCAGGATCTGTAAACACCTTGTCATCTCTTACAGACGATGAGCCGAGATTGGCAAGATGTGGAGTTCTGGGGAACTTATGCATTTTATTACTCCGAGTCGGTATATTGTTATAATATATAAAGAAACAAACACCCTGTTTTATTTTTTTACGTTTATTCTCTCAAAATACTGCAAGTATTTTCTCCTTAAAATACGAATAATATCATTATCACTCATGTTGATCTTTTTGAATAATGTTACCTCAAAAATCGTACGAGCTTTAAAATATAACTCAAGCAAATTGTGGTTCTCAGTCAGATTCATAGATTCTTTGGTATAATGAGTAAGCCAGTTTCTAATATCTTTCAAGTTTTTAGAATCATTGCTAGGACAAAAGCTTGTCACTTGCGACAGAAGGTCCAGGTTTACTTCAATCATTTTCTGTAGCGTTGTTTTAAGAGAGCGTTCATTTGCAAACCTAATTCCATCAATAATTTTTTGCTTTAATCCTTTGTTGTTGAATTGTAGTTCGCTATTTATGAATCTAATTAAAGGCTTTTGATATTCTTCTTTGAAGCAGTCATAATCAACATAGAAGTGATCTTTCAATGCATCTCGAGACAATGTTTCAATAGAATACATGACTGTTAAATACCTAAATTCTAGAATTGCTTCATATTTATATAGTGTGAAATAATTAATCGCTGCTTGGGGGTATTGTTTTTTAAACAGGTGGAACTGCGATATATATTGAGGCAGGTATGGCATTAAACCGTTTAAACAATTTCTGTTAGCATAATCAATTTTATTTTTCATATTAAAATAACGATAATAGATTTTAAAAACATAGGGAGTTGATTCACAAAAAACTGTCGTTTTGATTGTAATAGGGCACATATAATGCCCAATTAAAAAAGCAAAATACATAGAAAATGTTTGTTCAATCAATTCCAGCCATTCATCGATTGTCTTCCTTACATTTGTTTTTGTTTCAACTCTAATAGTAGTTGTCGCCACTGCAGTCAAATCATAATCCCCAGTCTTCAAATAAAAATCAAATGAATATATAAAAGAAAACATGAGATCGTTTCCTAAATCATATTTTTCAGATTTCTTTTCAGTATAGTGAAACTTACAGTCTCGTGGCTCATTATTAATATCCATCGATACTGACCGATCATTTAAATAAAGGTATAGCTTCTCAAAAGAAAAACTGATATTATCGAAAGTTAAATCTTCTTCTCTATCAAATATCAGATGTCAAGGGAAGTTTAATTTGTACCAGTTTCGGAAGTTTAAAATGTACCACTTCATTCAACTTTGCTGAGAATCTGACAGCTTTTTGGAGCGTAGCGGAAAAG
>DUNQ01000140.1 GCA_012839325.1 Candidatus Cloacimonadota bacterium | reverse complement strand
CTCTTAGGTTAAGAGGACTAATAATGGATAGTTTAATCTGGTGCAATTTAAACTTCCGTTTGTGGTGCATTTTTAACTTCCGTCGACACCCATATTTGCCGTAGAGCATATAGGGAAGGTTTCGATTTGTATGTTTCTCCGGTAATTTTGAAATATAGTGACAAGTTAAGAGAAATATCATCAGAAATTCAAATTGGAAATATTAGTTTGTCGCCTGTGAAGGAAGAACCGAAGAAAGATGTATCTCCGATGCCAGCAGGTACATTATCTGTTGTCTTAACCGGATTGTCACAAATTCCGGGAATCGGACCCATTCTTGCAGTAGTTGGAGGAATTCTATTTGCAATTTTTGAGAGGTCAGATGATAGCAACACTAAACAGGGAGACCAAAAAGAACAGATCGAAAGACAAATACGAAATGAAGTGATCCCTAACATGATGGGGCAAATTGAACAACATATTTCACAATCTATACAAGAAAATCTTTTACAGATGAACGAAAAGACTAATTTGGATTTGGAAAACAAGAAAAAACAACTCGACGATTCTTTAGCTAAAATAAAAAAAGATCGTCAGATAAAAAGGGAAGATTTTGAAAAACAAAAACAAAAATGGATTGAAGATCTTGAAAAAGTTAGAAAAATATACGCAGACCTTGAGTAATAGCACTGCAAAAGCAAGTATTATGGTTTCTTTTTAGTGTCGTAAAAAGAAAGTAAAACCATGCTAGGATGATTCATAATGCAAGATATAATTAACGATGATGTTTTGAATTTGGTGAGTAGAATTATCTCTCCAATTCGTAAAGACGTGAGAAGCCCAATAGCAAGTGCTACAAGAAAGTTAGACACTTTTATTGGTGAGAAGTTAATGCCTATTTTAAATAAAGCATCTCCAGATAATAGCTCTGAGATAGTAGATGTATTTGAACAGTCACTGGAAAGATTTGAAGAATTCACCGCCTTTCCAATGTTTGAGTCTAAACATGTTATCGGGGTTGGAGGTGCTTACAGTTCAGGCAAATCTATGCTTCTGAATACAATAATTGGTGAGGACCTGTTACCGACAGAAACTGATCCTACAACCGTTGCACCTACTTTTGTTATCCAATCAATTAAGGAGGAGGCGGGAGTAGTAAACATATTTAATGTACGTAATGTCTTAACTATAAAAGAATTCAAGAGCATTAGCTATGATCTTTTATACGATTATAATATAGAATTACGCCATTTAATAAAACGTGCTTTTATTTCAACCACAAAGCTCAATTTCGAGCATATTGCTCTTTTGGATACCCCGGGTTATAGTAAACCAGATAGCGATACTTATTCTGAAAGAACAGACGAAAGTGTAGCAAGAGAACAGCTTTCCACAGCAGACCACGTGATTTGGGTGACTGATGTGGAAAGCGGGACATTAAGAAAGGATGATATAGAGTTTATACGCTCCTTGGAGCTTAAGTCCCCCATGCTAATCGTGCTTTCTAAAGCTGATAAGATACCTTTCAAGGAAGTAGAAAATGTTCGCTCACATGTCTTAAAAAGCTTGTCTTATATCGATGTTGCCGTAGATGCAGTTATTCCATTTTCTGCGGTTGAAACTGAAGAGTATCCAACTGATCCTATAATAAAGTGGATTGAAGAGAAAAATAGAGCAAAGCACATTAGTACTATTCCCCTTCATCTAAAACGTCTCTTTTTTGAATATCAAAAATATTATGGAGCACAATTAGATTATGCTAAAAGAAGATTGGGGAATGTGAACAAAATAAGCCTGTATGTTGATACAGAAGATGAAAGCGCAAAACGTAGCATTAACGACATAATAGCAGAAGCTCGCAATCAACGGATGAAGTTTGAAAGGCTTGCAAAAGAATTGAAGCAAGTGCAAACAGAGTTTTTTGCATTAGTTAAAAATATTGGCGACTTAGCTGGCTTCAACTTTCAAGAACCGAATGAAATTGAAATGCTAAGTGCTGATAGCTCTGATCTACGTATGCTTTTGTATGAATATTGCTCACGTAAAAAGATCAAAATTTCGAGTATAGACGAACATATACTCGAAGCTAAGCTACCTCACCTAAATACAGGAAATAGTGATAAAGATGTTAAAACAACAAAATCTAAAGAACTGGTAAAGGATCAGATTCCTAAGATATTCCGTTTTGAGCGTCATGCATTACAGAAGATGGATTCATTGACAAAGGAATTGTATCTGACTATCTTGATTGCAATTGCTTTTGAAGACAAGGTCTTGGCGCCAAGCGAAGATATCTATCTCAAAACTTTGATTGGTCGAATGTTAAATGTAGAATACACAAAGATTATCAGTAAACTGGACTTGTTGCCGGAGATATTGGAAAATGCAATTAAAACAATAAAATATCATAAGTTGAGCTTGTGGTTGTTTGTTGATTCTCTCATTTTATGTCGTATTGATAATAAAATCACACCGCAAGAATCTGTTATGTCTCAAAGGTTGGTGTAAATTCCAACTCCTTGATTATGGTTCTATGAGGGCATCGTGCTGACCCCTCGTTCATCACATT